>JAQGNM010000339.1 GCA_028291845.1 Massilia sp.
TTTCATGACTTCCCCTTTCGATTTTGTGGCTGACAGATTTGCCAAAATTCGCTTAGACCACGTTCGCTCACAACTTGCTTCACCGTGGGTCCCGGAACGGGGAAGTCCCTTTCATTCAAACGGACACAGGCTCAACCGTAGCGACCATTCTGTGCCATCTTACTGACTAGACCGTGACCGTTTACCAGACTTGACCCTCTGCCGTGCCTGATTGAATCCCCCTCTCCTTACTCTTGTTCAATACACTTGGTTTTGAGGGAAACCCAACGTAAAAAGTCACCGAAAGGCTAATGCCAGTCACTTAAGCTCATTGTCGTGGAAAGGAGGCATGGGACAGGCACCCGATGGGAGCCAGTCCCCCTGCTGCGTGAGGCGCGGCCGCGAAACGTAGGGGGACTGGCTCCGAAGGTGCCTGTCCCATGCTTGCGTTTGTGCTTAAGTGACCGGCATTAACCGAAAGGCGGCTTTTTCCTTTTTTCCACCGCCTCATGGAATTGTCCGTGCAATTTCAAAAAGCCGCTTTCTGTAACCTTATTGAAATCTATATTTGCTTAACTTCCTCACCTAGAAACTCGCCCACCAGGCGGTTAAAGCTCTCTGCATGCTCGATCTGTGTCCAGTGTCCGCATTCGCCAAACACATGCAGTTGGGCACGGGGAATCAAACTGAAGAGTTTGTATGAACTTGCCAAGGGAATGACCTTGTCTTCGCGTCCATGAACGATCAATGCCTGGTGCGGCAATTGTGCAATGTCCTTCTCGGGACTGGCCAGGCCATCGACACCACGCTGGCGCGGCGCCGGGAACATGCGCGAAAATGCCTCCTGATAGCCTGGACGGATGCTCGCCTCGTAGCGCATGCGCGCCAGGTCGTCACTGAGGAGACTGCGGTTGAAGCTGAAAACATCGAGCAAGCCGCGCATGTTCTCCAGCGAAGGCGTGTAACCCCACACCCGGTCAAGCCCTTCGGTGATCGGAAAGGACAAGCCGGCACTGCCCATCAGCACAAGCTTGCCGACACGTTGCGGCGCCCGGATGGCCAGCGCCAACGCCAGGCCGCCACCGAAGGAGTTGCCTACCACGTGGGCGCGTTTGATCCCGAGCGCATCCATGAAGGCGAGAATATGGCTGACCCAATTTTCCATGTTGTAGCGTCCATCCTCGGGCCGCTCGGTGTAACCAAATCCCACCATGTCCGGCGCCAGCACACGAAACCGTGTGGCCAGGGCGGGAATGGTCAGGCGCCAGTTCGCCCATCCCGTCACACCGGGACCCGAACCGTGGATCAGCAGCACCGGCGGGCCTTCGCCCGTGTCGTGGTAATTGGTCAAAATGCCGCCGGCGAGGACGGACTTGCCGATTTCGGGATTGCTCGTCATGTCAGCGCCCCAGGTCCTTGGCGGAGACGCCGGCAATGCCCCAGTTCTCCTTCGGCACGTCATGGATCCAGACGCGCACGTTTTCCTTCGGTGCACCGACGGCCTCGATCAGTGCCGCGGTCACTCTCTCGATCACGTCGCGTTTCTGTTCCTCGGTGCGGCCTTCGACCATGTATATCTGCGCAAATGGCATGTTGAACTCCTGTTGGTGTGTTAAACGAAGCGCAGGCCGACGCTGCCCATGCCCTGCACGCGCAGGGTGACGGCGTCGCCGGCCTTGACGGCCAGCGCTTCGGTGATGCCGCCGGAGAGGATCAGGCTGCCCGCCGGGATTTCCTCGCCGCGTTTGGCCAGGTGGTTGGCGAGCATCGCGATGGCTGCGGCTGGATGGCCCAGCACCGCGGCGCCGGCGCCGAAGGAAACCGCTTCGCCATTGACTTCGAGGACGATGCCCACCGTGCGCAAATCGACTTCGGACACGGCCACCGGCCTGCCGCCGACGACAAAACGCGCCGCCGAGGTATTGTCGGCAATGACGCTCTTGAGGTCGAACTTGAAATCGCGATAGCGCGAATCGATCACTTCGATGCCGGGCATGACGAAGTCCGTCGCTGCCAGCACGGCGCCGATGTGGCAGCCCGGTCCGCGCAAGGCATGTTTGGTCACGAAGGCGATTTCCGGTTCGACCTTCGGGTGAATTAACTCGGCGACCTTGCATTCGCCGCCTTCGGGCACAGCCATGTAATCGGCGATGAAGCCGAAGCACGGTGTCTCGACGCCCATCTGCTTCATTTTCGCGTGCGAGGTGAGGCCGGCCTTCAGGCCGACGATGCGGCAGCCGCGGCCCACTTTACGCTGCCGGATCGCGTCCTGGATGGCGTAGGCGTCGTCCCAGTCCATATCCGGGTATTCATCCGTGATCTTGCCCGTATCGCGCGCTTCGAGTTCGCAGGATTCGAGGTGGGCGGCGAGGCGCTCGATGGTGCCTTGGTCGATCTTCATGCTGCAATCCCCTGTGCCCGCGCCAGCGTCAGTGCCGTGTCTTCGATCATGTCTTCCTGGCCAGCCACCATGCCGCGGCGCCCCAGTTCGACCAGAATGTCGCGGGCGGGCACCTTGTATTTGGCCGATGCGCGCTTGGCAAACAGCAGAAAGGTGGAATAAACACCGGCGTAGCCGAGCGTAAGCGCGTCGCGGTCGATGCGCACCATGTGGTCCATCATCGGCAGTACGATATCCTCGGCCACGTCCATGATCTGGTACAGATCGACGCCCGTTTCAATGCCCATGCGGTTGCAGACGGCGACGAATACTTCGAGCGGTGTGTTGCCGGCGCCAGCGCCGAGTCCGTTGGTCGAGCCGTCGATGCGGATCGCGCCAGCCTCGATGGCGGCGAGCGAATTGGCCACCCCCATTGCCAGGTTGTGGTGGCCGTGAAAGCCGATCTGGGTCTCCGGCGCGAGCACGGCGCGCAGGGCGGCAACCCGTTCGGTGACGCCGTCGGGCAGCAGGTAGCCGGCCGAATCGGTCACGTAGACGCACTGGGCGCCGTACGATTCCATCAACAGCGCCTGCTTTGCCAGCTTGTCCGGCGTGGTCATGTGCGCCATCATCAGGAAGGCGACGGTGTCGAGGCCCAGCTTGCGCGCCGCGATGATGTGCTGCTCGGAGACGTCCGCTTCGGTGCAGTGGGTGGCCACCCGCACCGTATGCAGGCCGCAATCGGCTGCCGCGCGCAGGTCATCCAGGGTGCCGATGCCTGGGACCAGCAGCGCCGACACCTTCGCCTGTTTCAGGTGCGGAATCACGGCATTGAGGTACTCGAGGTCGGTGTGGGCCGAGAAACCGTAGTTGACCGAATTGCCGCCCAGGCCATCGCCATGGGTGATTTCGAGCAGCGGCATGCCCGCCGCGTCGAGGCCCTGGGCCACTGCCCGCATCTGATCGAGCGTGATCTGGTGGCGTTTCGGGTGCATGCCGTCGCGCAGCGTATTGTCATGCAGGATGATCTTCTTGCCTTTGAGGTCCATCTCCATCTCCTTGGTGTCAGGCGGCAGCGGCGGTGGGCACCGGCGAGCCTTTGAGCAGTTCTTCGGCGTACATCTCGGCAGTGCGCGCGGCAGCCGCTGTCATGATGTCGAGGTTGCCGGCATATTTCGGCAGGTAGTCGCCCAGGCCTTCCACTTCCAGGAAGACCGAGACGCGCTTGCCGTCAAAAACAGGCCCGTTCACAAGCTTGTAGCCAGGGACGTATTTCTGCACTTCGGCGATCATGGCGTGGATCGCGGCGGTGATCTTTTCCTCGTCGGGCGTCTCTTCGGTCAGGCAGTGCACGGTGTCGCGCATGATGATGGGCGGCTCGGCCGGATTGAGCACGATGATCGCCTTGCTTTGCAAGGCGCCGCCCACTTCGCGGATGGCGCGCGCCGTGGTGCGCGTGAATTCGTCGATGTTCTTGCGCGTGCCCGGGCCGGCCGAGCGAGACGAGGCGGTAGCAATGATCTCGCCATAAGCGACCGCCTGCACGCTCGAGATGGCCGCGACCATCGGAATAGTTGCCTGGCCGCCGCAGGTGACCATGTTGACGTTCATCGCTTTGTTGCCAACCAGCGCCTTCAGATTCACCGGCGGTACGCAGAACGGACCGATTGCAGCCGGCGTGAGATCGATCATCAGCACGCCCAGTTCATTGAGCTTGCGCGAGTTCTCCGCGTGCACATAGGCGCTGGTGGCGTCGAACGCGATCTGTACTCCATCGGCCAGCACGTGCGGCAGCAGGCCGTCGACGCCATCGGAGGTGGTCTTGATGCCCATTTCGCGGGCGCGCGTCAGGCCATCGGATTGCGGGTCGATACCGACCATCCAGACCGGTTCGAGCACTTCGCTGCGCTGCAGTTTGGCCAGCAGGTCGGTGCCGATATTGCCCGGCCCGATCAGGGCGCATTTGATTTTTTTCATCGTGGTTTCCCCTGTTTAGTGAAAGCGTACGGAGCAGCTGCCGAGGCCGCCGATGGTCACGCGGAAGCTGTCGCCGCCCTTGGCCGGGAACATGGCCGCCAGCGCGCCGGAAAGAATGACTTCGCCGGCCTTGAGTGGAATGCCCAACTCACCCATGGTGTTGGCCAGCCACGCCACGGCGTTCACGGGAGAACCGAGTGCGGCCGCGCCGGCGCCGGTGGCGACGATTTCGCCGTTGCGCTCGAGGACCATGCCGCACAGGGCCAGGTCGATCTTGCGGGGGTCGACCGCCTGGTCACCCAGCACGAACACGCCGCAGGAGGCGTTGTCGGCGACGGTGTCGGCGATCTTGATCTTCCAGTCGCGGATGCGCGAGTCGACGATCTCGAAGCAGGGCATCACGCATTCGGTGGCGGCGAGCACCATCGCATTGGTCACTCCCGGACCCATCAGGTCTTTTTTGAGGATGAAAGCAATCTCGCCTTCGGCCTTTGGCTGGATCAGGGTGTCCATCGGCACCGACTGGCCCTCGTTGTAGATCATCCCGTCGAGCAGGTAGCCGAAGTCGGGACGGTACACGCCCAGCATGTTCATCACGGCGCGCGACGTCACGCCGATCTTCTTGCCGACGATGCGTTCGCCGGCCGCCACGCGGCGCTCGATCATCCGCTGCTGAATCAGGTAGGCATGTTCGACATCGAGTTCCGGATGGCGGTTACTGAGCGGTTCGATCACGGTACGGTTGTACAGCGCCTGATACAGTTCGTCGCCAAGTTGGGTAATGAGAGTTTTTTCCATGATCACAGTTTGATGCAGACGTTTTTCAGTTCGGTGTAGAACTCGAGCGAGTGCACACCACCTTCGCGGCCGATGCCCGACTGCTTGGCGCCGCCGAACGGCGTGCGCAAGTCGCGCAGGAACCAGGAGTTGACCCACACAATGCCCGCTTCGAGTACGCCACCGAGGCGGTGGGCGCGCGCCAGGTCGCGCGTCCAGACCGCCGACGCCAGCCCGTAGGGGTTGTCGTTGGCGCGGGCGACCACTTCATCTTCGCTGTCGAAGGGCGCGATGTGGCAGCAGGGCCCGAAGATTTCGTCGCGCATGACGGTGGCGCTGTCGGGCAGGCCGGTCCAGATGGTCGGCTCGACCCACCAGCCGCCCGCCTGCCCGGCGGGCATGGCCGGCACGCCGCCGCCGGTGACGACGGTGGCCCCTTCTTCGCGCGCGCCGCGGTAGTAAGACAGAACCTTGTTGCGGTGTTCTTCCGAGATGAGCGGGCCGATTTTGCTGGCCGGGTCGTCTGGCAGGCCCGGCGTCATGGCTTCGGCGCCGGCCTTGAGGCGGCCCACGAATTCGTCGAAGACGGGACGTTCGACGTACACGCGCTCCGTGCCCAGGCATACCTGGCCGCAGTTGGCAAACGCCGAACGCAGCGTGCCCTCGATGGCTGCATCCATATCGCAGTCGGCGAACACGATCGCGGCGTTCTTGCCACCCATCTCCAGCGATACGGGGCGGGCCCCGTCCGCAGCCGCCTTCATGATGGCCGCACCGGTGCGCGTTTCGCCGGTGAAGGTGATCGCGCTGACCTGCGGGTGGGTTGTCAGGAATTCGCCGGCGGCGTCGGGGCCGAAGCCATTGACGACATTGAACACGCCGGGCGGCATGCCCACCGCGTTCATCACTTCGCCGAGCAGGGCCGCCGTTTGCGGGGTTTCCTCGGACGGCTTGACGACGACGCTATTGCCACAGGCGAGGGCGGGGCCGAGCTTCCATGTCATCAGGAGGAAGGGCAGGTTCCATGGGCAGATCACGGCGACCACGCCCACCGGACGACGGATCGAATAGTTCAGGGCGCCGCGCCCGTCCGGCGTGGCCGTTTCAAAGAATTCGGTCGGCACGTTCTTGATGACGTCGGCGAAGATGCGGAAGTTGGCCGCGCCGCGCGGCACGTCGACGTGGCGGATGAAGTGGGCCGGCTGGCCGATGTCGCTCATCTCGGCGGCCACGAAGTCTTCGAAGCGGCGCTCGATTTCGGCGGCTACCGCATACAGGATGTCGACCCGCTCGGCCACGCCCATCTTGCCCCAGGGGCCATGCAGTGCCCTGCGGGCGGCGCGCACGGCGTCGTCCACCTCGCGCTTGCCGGCGGCAGCGACCTGGGCGACGACCTTGCCGTCGTAAGGCGCCACCTTGTCAAACCAGTCGCCGGTGTCGACGAATTCCCCGTTGATGAAGTTGCGTATTCGTTTCATTGGATCGCTCTGAAAGTGAGATGGTCGGGGAGCAGGCCGGCGGCGGCCAGGCCCGCGGCCGCACAGTGCTCGTCCTGTTGTTCGCTGGCGCCGGACACGCCGATGGCGCCGGCCAGGCCTTCACCGGCCAGCACCGGCACGCCGCCCCCGAACATCAGAAAGCGGGGGCGCAGTGGCAGGCCCTGGCGCAATGCGGACGATGCCCTCTGCAGCTCGCCTTCCCACACGCTGGTGGGCAGGCCGAAACTGAGGGCAGTGAAGGCCTTGTCCTCGCTGAGCGCAATCGAGTGGAGCGGGGCCCCTGGCATGCGCAGGAAGGCCAGCGGATGGCCGCCGCCGTCAAGTACGGCCACGCAGATGCGTAGCCCCAGAGTGGCCGCGTGCCGCACCGCGCCTTGTGCCGCGCGCTGCGCCAGCTCCAGGTCCAGTTGATTCGAATGTGCCATTGCTGCCTCCTTGATAGCCATCGTAGGCCAGCACATTCATTCTGTAAAATACCAAATTTGTGCTGATTATTCCGGGTTAGGTATGACGAGGGCGTTCAACGCCCCCGCCGGACGTTTATTCGCCGCCGCGCATGTACTGCACCTGGAACATCGGTGCGGGCACCTGTTTCGGATCGACCTGGCCCTTGAACT
>JAQGNM010000216.1 GCA_028291845.1 Massilia sp.
CCTTGATGTCGCCGGCGATGCTGGTCGTGTTCAGCTTGCCATACAGGCCCTTCAAATCGAGACGGTCGGTGTGCAGCACGAATTCGGCGGTGCCGAGGCCCTTGTCGTCCTTGGTGCGCGCCACCACGCCGTCGCCGGTAAATTTGCCGGCGGCGCCGAAGTCGACCAGCACGTCACTGATGTTCAGCTGGGCCAGTGTGCCCGACAAGGTGCCGCGCATGGCGCGCAGCGGCAAGCGTTGTTGATCGATCGCGCCGGCCGGACCGGTGTTGTCGAGGATGACCTTGCCGGCCACCCCGCGATTGCGGTCGATGCTGGCGTCCACCGTGACCGCCAGCTTCGCGGTCGGCAGCGCCGGATTGAAAAAGCCCGGGTCGATGTCGCTGCCTTCGATGTGCATCGCGCGCAGCGGGATGGTGTCGAACGGAGACAGCGAAAAGGTGCCCTTGCCGACGGCGGCGCCGGACTGGCCGCTGGCGGCCAGCTCGGTGGCGGTCAGATCTCCCGTGGCGCGCAGGTTCAGTTGCGCGGCAGTCTGGCCGGCGGCCACGTTCAATTGCGTCAGGCTGGTTCTGGCGTCGAGTTTGAACGGGCGCACCGCGGCGATATTGCCGTCGGCCTTGACCAGGCCGGCGGCGGTGACGGCGCTGGCGTCGCGCAAGGTCCAGGCCTGCTTGCCGCCATCGAGCTTGAAGCGCACATCGCTCAGCTCACTGCCGGCGTTCTGGCCGAGCGGGATCATGGTCACCCTGGCGATGCGGGCGTCGTCGATCGACAGGTTGAATGGCGCCGCCAGCGACACCGGCATCTTGGCCGGTTCGCTCTCTTTCAGCGAACGGGTGGTCAGCGCTTTCACGTACAGCTTGTTGACCGCCACGCCTTTTGACAGATATTGAAACGGCGACCAGGCGATGTCGATGTTGTCGGCGTCGATTTGCTGTTGCGGGCTTTTGAACACCAGGTGGTCGATGTGCATGGCGCCGTACAGCGAGCCGGTCACGCCGGTGATGACGATGGCGCCGCCGCTCGAGGTGGCGATGCGCTGGGCGACCGACTGCAGGGTCGATTCGCGCCCGCCGTACCAGTAGGCGCCGGCGGCGATCGCCACGGTGATGGCGGCGGCGATCGCCAGCCGGCGCGGCCAGCGGCGCTTCTTTGGTGGCGGCAGTGCCTTGCCGGCCGGTGGGTGTGGGGGAGGTTCGCGCAGCGCCATCAGAAGGTAAATCCCAGCGAAAAGTGCAGTCGCACTTTTTTGACGGCGTGGCCGTAGGCGACGTCGACGTTGATCGGACCGACCGGCGAGCGCCAGCGGGCGCCGATGCCGTAACCGGACTTGGGATGCAGTTCGCGCACTGTATCGGCGGCGTTACCGGCATCGTAAAAGAATGCTACGCCGTAGGGCGGCTTGAACCACCACTGGTATTCGGCGCTGGCGGTGGCCAGGTAGCGGCCCGGCACGATCGCCGTGCCCTGGCGGATGCCCAGCTCCTGGTAGGCGTAACCGCGCACCGACTGGTCGCCGCCGGCGCGGAACAGCAGGGTGCTCGGCACCCCCACTTTTTCGCGCGAGGCCACCGCGCCCGCTTCACCGCGCAAAATCAGGGTGCCGCTCGAACCGACCGGATGGTAATTGACAATGCGGCCGGTGGCGCGCAGGAAGCGCTCGTCGGTCAGGATCGGCAGCACGGCGCCGCCCAGCTGCAGGTTGTAGGCATAGCCGACGGTGGGGGAGAGCAGGTTGTCGAGCTTGCGGCGGGTGATGCTGTAGGTGAGCGGGAAGCTCTTGCTGCTGGTGGTCGGCTGGCCGTCGACGTTGCGCAATT
This sequence comes from Massilia sp., assembly GCA_028291845.1. Lineage (GTDB taxonomy): Bacteria > Pseudomonadota > Gammaproteobacteria > Burkholderiales > Burkholderiaceae_D > JAFCUW01. The sequence continues at coordinate 1,824 of JAQGNM010000216.1, forward strand.
CGTTGAGGTATTCGAGCGTCACGCTGCGTTCCAGCACCGGCGTGCCCCAGGCACGCTTGGCCGCCACCGTCGACACGCTGGTGCGCTCGCCCTGCAGGTCGGTACGTTCGAAACCGGCGCCGACGCTGTCGTTGTAGCCCTTGGCCGTGGTCGGCCAGTAAAAGTCGCCGCGCGCGCTCTGGCGCAGGTTCTCGAAAATCAGCGCGCTTTTAAAACGCAGGCCGAACACGTCGAGGTCGTCGTAACTGAGCTGGGCGCGCTTGCCGGTGTTGGTCGACAGACCCAGGCCCGCGGTGACGTTCTTTTGCTTGTTTTCCGTCACCCGCACTACCACCGGGGTGATCACCGGGCTGGCCGGGCGCACCCGCGGGGCCGCCGGCGCCTGCTGCTCGTCGGTCAGCGCCTCGATGTTTTCGTCCAGCAGGGCGCTCATGTCGGCCGACACTTCGACGCCGCTGAAGTATCCCGTGTCCTGCAGCTTGGCCTGAAACGCCTGCAGCGTGGTTTCGTTGTAATCCTCGCCCGGCTTGATGGGATTGAGGTTGGTGATAATGACGGCGGGGTAGCGTTTTAAACCTTCGATGCGCAGTTCGCCCAGGTGCACTTCGGGGCCGCTGTCGAGCACCACTTTCAGGTCGGCGCGCAGTTTGTCCGGATCGACCACCGCCTGCGATTCGACCAGCTGGGCGCGCGGATAGCGCACCTGCATCACCTGGCGCAGCAGCGCGCGCTTGGCGCCTTCCCAGTCGGCCGTGCGAAAGCGCGCGCCCTTCGGCAGCGCCCAGCGGGCGCGCAAGGCGTCGGCGTCGAATTTCACCACGCTGTCGCCGACCGGCTCGAAACCCTGCAGCACCAGGTCGATATCGCCCACCAGCACCGGCTGGCCGGGTACCACCGTCACCCGCGCTTCCGGCACGCCGCGGGCGGCGTCCAGGCCGGCCGTCACGGTGGGCGAATAATATCCCTCGGTGGCCACCAGGGTGCGCACCTGGTCGGGTGTATTCTTGATCAGGCGCTGCAGCTGGTCGCGGTCGAGCCGCGGGTTGCCGCGCCAACGCACCAGGTCGAGATTGTCTTGCAACAACTCTTCCAGGGCGCCGGGCGCGTCGATGCGCACGCTATAGGTGAGCGGCTGGGAGGGCGGGGTAGTGGCGGCGGGGGCGGTGGTGCTGGACGGGACGCTGTCCTGGGCAAAGACGGCCGGCATGGCGGGCAGGGCGCACACGGCCAAACCGATCTGTGCCAAAATTCGAGGTCGTGCGAAAGACATGTTGCTCCATTCGGGAAATTGCTGAGGCATCTTACCGGAACGGTCGCATTCATGGCGAACGCTTAACTGTTGCAGGTATCCTACTTATGATGCATACCGATTCTGCCCTTGTCCTGTTCAGCGGCGGCCAGGATTCCACCACCTGCCTGGCGTGGACGCTCGAACGTTACAGCCGCGTCGAGACCATCGGTTTCGACTACGGCCAGCGCCACGCCATCGAGTTGACGGTGCGGCCCACCGTGCTGGCCGGCGTGCGCGCCATCGATCCCGCCTGGGACGCCAGGCTCGGCGAAGATCACATGGTCGACCTGTCCATCATCGGCCAGATTTCCGATACGGCGCTGACCAGCAACGTGGAAATCGCCATGCAGGAAAACGGCTTGCCGAATACCTTCGTACCGGGCCGCAACCTGCTGTTCATGACGGTGGCGGCCACCCTGGCCTACCGGCGCGGCCTGAACGTGCTGGTGGGCGGCATGTGCGAGACCGATTTTTCCGGCTACCCCGACTGCCGCGACGACACCATGAAAGCCTTGCAGGTGGCCCTGAACCTGGGCATGGCCACCCGCAGCAAGCTGGAGACGCCGCTGATGTGGCTCGATAAAAAGCAGACCTGGGACCTGGCCGAGCACAGCGGGGGCGCCGCCCTGGTCGACCTGATCCGCGAGCACACCCACACCTGCTACCTGGGCGAGCGCGGCGCCCTGCACGACTGGGGCTATGGCTGCGGCACCTGCCCGGCCTGTGCGTTGCGCGCGCGCGGCTATGCGCAATACGCCGCCAGCAAGGAGAAGTAGGATGCGCGCCCGGACTGTGACCTTGCTGGCCGCCCTGACGGTCAGCGCCAACGCCCTGGCGGCCGACCTCAAGGTGCTGACGGCGGGCGCCTTCAAGCCGGTGCTGATGGCTATCGCGCCCGAGTACGAGCGCCACAGCGGCAACCGGCTGCTGATCGACAACGACACCGGCGGCGCGCTGGCCCGCCGCATCGCCGGCGGCGAAAAATTCGACCTGGTGGTGCTGCCGTCGGCGGCGCTCGACCAGCTGGCAAGCGAGGGCAAGCTGGTCGCCGGCAGCGCCGCGCCGCTGGCGAAGGTGGGGATCGGCGTCGCCGTCAAACGGGACGCGCCACGGCCCGATATCGCCAGCGTGGCGGCGTTCCGGCGTGCCTTGCTCGATGCCCGCAAGGTGGCCTACATCGATCCCGCCGCCGGCGGCTCGAGCGGCGTCTACCTGGCGCAGTTGTTCGACAAGCTGGGCATCGCCGCAGAGGTCAAGGCCAAGGCGGTGCTGGTGCCGGGCGGCCTGGTGGCGCAGCGCGTGGTCAGCGGCGAAGCCGACCTTGGGGTGCATCAGATCAGTGAAATCCTGGCCGTGCCCGACGCCGTGCTGGTCGGACCGATTCCGCTTGAGGTGCAGAATTACACGGTGTATGCGGGCGGCGTGTCGGCCGGCGCAGAGGATCAGGCGGCGGCGCAGGCGCTGCTGGCAATGCTGCGCGGCGACGCTGCGCGCAAGGCCATGCAGACGCGCGGGATGGAAGCGGCCGGGCGCTGATTTGTATTATTGCTTTTGGTAATGTTTTTGACCGCGTGCCGCGCGTGCGCATGATAAAATCCGCCTCTTCCTGCCTCACCTGCGCGGCGACCTTGTCGCCCTCGCAACACCACTGCCATGCGTCTCGCCCTGCTCACCGACCTCCACGCCAACCGCGAAGCATTCGAGGCCTGCCTGGCGCATGCCGCCGGGCAGGACGCCGACCAATATGCGTTCACCGGCGACCTGGTCGGCTATGGCGCCGATCCCGGCTGGGTGGTCGACACCGTGATGCAGCACGTGGCGCGCGGCGCCATCGTGGTCCAGGGCAACCACGACTATTCGGCCACCCGCGAAGCGCGCCCGCAAATGCACCCGGAAGCGCGCGAAGCGATCGAATGGACCAGGAGCCAGCTCAACAGCGAGCAAGCATCATTCCTGGCCGAATTGCCCTTGACGCAAGAGCGCGGCAACATGCTGTTCGTACACGCCAGCGCGGCCGATCCCATCAAGTGGGAGTACATCACCACCCTGGAAGACGCCGAACGCAGCCTGCGCGCCACCCGCAGCAAACTGGTGTTTTGCGGCCACGTGCACACGCCGGCGCTGTACCGCCGCGCCGACGACGGCAAGATGGGCAGCCACGTGCCGCGTCCGGGCAGCAAGGTGCTGATCAAGCCGCAACACCAGCACCTGGTGATCCCCGGCTCGGTCGGCCAGCCGCGCGATGGCAACTGCAGCGCCTGTTATGCGCTGTACGACGATGCCAGCCGGGAGTTGACGTATCACCGCATCGTCTACGATCACGGGGCCGCGGCCAGGAGGGTGATTGCGTCGGGGTTGCCGATTGTGTTTGCGATGCGGCTGATCGAGGGCTTGTAACGGAGCGGGGGACAGGCCCGCAGGGCCGGTCCCCGGTGCTAACTACGCTACCACTGGTTTGACCTTGTTCTTGCGGCTCACCAGCCACCAGATAACCGCCAGCGGAATCAATACCGGCAGCATGAAGGGCATCAACGCCGCCGCCACCACCACCGCCACCAGCGCCAGCACCGCCACCAGCACCACGCCGACACCGGCAAACACCACCGCCAGCACGGCGCCGACGAACAGGGCGACCAGGCCGCCGATCAGCACGCCGCCGCCGGCGAACAGCAGGCCCAGCACGGCGCCCAGCGGGCCATCGAAATCATCGCCATCGAAATCGACGTCGATGCCGTGCGAGCGTGAAAACACGTTCCAGGCCATCATGGCAAACAGGAACAGAATGACGACGGGAGCGATGCGTTTCATGTGGTGCCTCTCGATGGCTGGTTGGTATGCTTGTACTGTAATGAAGCAGGTCAACGCTGCCCAGCCGATTGCGACAGACTGCATGTTTGGCAGGGTCAGGGGGGCAATTTGCGCGATAAACGTCGGTATGCCGTGTTCCACAACTCCCACCTTGTAAATGCTCAGTCGTTTCCTATACTGAGAGCCTCGCCACCAAGGAGGCTCTATGCTTGCTGATCTTGATTTGCCAGACGGGGTGATGTTCGGCCGCGTCGGTTTCTCCTGGAAAGGCCCGAAAACCCCGCCCTCGGCGCCGCCCGCCATTCCGCCGATTATCATCAATCCCTTCAGTTACCACACTCCGGAGCCGGCCATCGATCCCTTGCGCATGCCGCCGGGCCCGCCGATCATGCCGCCGCCGTGTCCGCGTCAACGCCTGTAAGGCCGAAAGGCGTCGTGCGGCCCACGCGGCGGGCGTCGATTGGGTAAAATCGCGTATTGGCTGCGGCATGCGCATCGAGCATGTGCAAAGCGGCCCCGCGCGACTTACGAAAGCGAAGCACACAATGATCGACGACTCGATGGACGAACCGGCAAACGATGACGCGCCGGTGCAGGAACCGCGCTTGTGGAAAGGCATGGGCTGGACCGCCAAGGTCATCAAGAACGACGAGGACGAAGGCTGGGCCGTCGCCATGATCAAGGATGGCGAACCGGAGCCGGCGCTGGTCGGTCCCTGGACCATGGGCCGCGACAAGAAAAATCCCAAGCCGCTGGACATGTCGGCATTTAATACCCTGGTCAAAACCGCTTCGGAAGTGCTGCGTCGCCATGAGCAGCAACTGCACGCCCAGCTGCACAAGAGCCTGATCTTGTTCGCCAATGGCGAAGAGCTGAAAATTACCCTCGACATCGTGCCGGACGACGACCATCCCTACGCTTTACTGTCCGCTATCGATATGGCGGGCGAGCGGCTGGCGCAGGTGCGGGTGCGGCCGGACTATAAATTGTCGCCGGCTAAGGCGCAGGAATGGGTCGAAGCCGATTACCCGGCGCCACGCTTGTAAAAACTCTCGCCGATACGACACTTTGATCCCTCCCGGGCGCAGGAACTGCTAATATTTCTCTAGTGCATTAATTAGAGGAATACGATGGAAGACCGTCTCGCGCGCCTTGAAACCGTTCAGGCCATGCTGCTGGAACTGGGGCAGATGTCGACCGCCGGCGGCGACACCACCGAGTTCATCGGCGCGGTGCACCGCTGGCTGGGGCGCGTCATGTATGCCGCCAATTTTTACGTGGCGCTGTGCGTCGCCGACAGCGAGCGCGCCGTGCGCTTTGCCTACTTTGTCGACGAGGCCGACGCCGCCCCCGATCCCGACGAAATCATCACCCTGGCTTCGCCCGACGAGTCGCCCACCGCCTGGGTCATCCTCAACCGCCGCCCGCTGGTGATGACCGCCGAGGAAGATCTCGCAGCCCACCCCGAGCGGGTCGGCTGGGGCCGGGGCAGTACCGCTGAACACTGGATGGGCTGTCCCTTGTTCGACACCCAGCACCAGGTGATCGGCGCCATCGTCGTCCAGAGCTATTCGCCGAACCACCGCTACAGCCTCGAAGACCAGGGCCTGTTCAAGCTGCTGGCCGGCCACGTCTCGAACGCCCTGCAGGGCATGCAAAGCATGGACCGGCTGGAGAAGGCCGTGCAGGAACGCACGGCGCTGCTCGAACAGCGCAATGTCGCCTTGCAGGAAGCCCAGTCCGAGCTGGTGCGCCAGGAAAAACTGGCCTCGCTGGGACGGCTGGTGGCCGGCGTCGCCCACGAAATCAACACGCCGCTGGGCATCTGCGTCACCGCCACCAGCCACCTGGTGCAGGAACTCAAACTGACCCGCGAAGAACTGGCGGCCGACACCATGACGGCGGAAAGCCTGGAAATGTTCCTCGACATCGTCGACCAGTCGCTGCGCATCCTGACCGCCAACACCCAGCGCGCAGCCAGCCTGGTGCGCAGTTTCAAGCAGGTGGCGGTGGACCAGTCGTCGGACGACATCCGCAGTTTTAACTTGAACAAATATATCCACGAAGTCCTGCTGTCCCTGCAGCCGAAGCTGAAAGGGCGGCCGGTGAAGGTGGCGGTGCAGTGCGAGCCGGACATCACGATGGAAAGTTTCCCGGGGGCGGTGTCGCAGATCCTGACCAATATGCTGATGAATTCGCTGGTGCACGGCTTCGAGCAAGAACAGCTTGGCAACATCGTCATCGGCGCCGCGCTCGATGGCGAGACGGTGATCTTCAATTATGCTGACGACGGCGCCGGCATGGACGCCGAGACTTTAAGTAAACTGTTCGATCCCTTCTTCACCACCAAGCGCGGCAGTGGCGGCAGCGGCCTGGGCGCGCACATTTTGTTCAATCTGGTGACCGGGCCGCTGGGCGGGACGGTCAAGGTGAAGAGTGCGCCGGGGCAGGGGTTGCAGTATGGGTTGCGGTTTCCACGGAGTAGAAGGCCGGAGCGCAGGGGCACTGCGCACGCCGGTCCTGGTATTTAACAGTCAGCCTCCGAGGCGAACGCTGATTAGAATCGGGGTTGCGTCACATCTAAAATCATCCGGCTTCGCCGGTGATTTTCGTCTGACTGGCTTTGCGCTTGTAAGCCTGCCTTTCCTTCGCGTTTCCAGTCAGGCCATACAAAAGTAGGTTTTTACTTTTGTGTGATCTATTAATCCGGCCAGCGGTTGTTGATATCAACCGCCTTGTCCATATTCGCGATCAACAACTCGACGTATTGCGGATCGAGATGATGCCCCGCCACCTCCCGCAAATGTTCCGTCACCTGCGCGATCGGCCAGTCATCCTTGTAACAACGGCTATGCTACAGCGCATCGAACACGTCGGCCACGTCGACAATTCTGGCGTAGCGGTGGATATGTTCTCCCTTC
>JAQGNM010000230.1 GCA_028291845.1 Massilia sp.
CTGATCGATGGCGTTGACGACGATAAAATCGTTGCCGGCGCCATGCATCTTGGTGAATTTGAGTTTCATCCCAGTTTATTTAATTAATCAGGCGTAAGGGGATGGCTGGCCCGGCGGGCGGGTTTTAAAACGCTTGTGGGTCCAGAAATATTCAGCCGGCGCTTCCAGCACCCGCTCTTCGATGAAGGCGTTCATGCGGCGCGTCGCCTCGAGCATGTCGTCGCCCGGATAATTGTCCCATGCCGGATAGAATTTTACTTGCCAACCCTGGTAGTCCGGCAAGAATGTGGCGACCACGGGAATAACTGCGGCGCGCGTGGTGGCGGCGATGCGGGCGGTAGCAGTCAGGGTGGCGGCCGGCACCCCGAAGAAGGGCACGAAGGGGGCGTCCTTGTCGCCGAAGTCCATGTCCGGCAGCATGAAATACGGCAGGCCGTCGCGCAGCGCGCGCATGATCGGCTTGATGCCGTCCTGGCGCGAGAACAGCCGCACCGGCATGAAGCGCGAGCGGCCTTTACGCAGCACCTCGTCGAACACCTTGTTCTTTTGCGCCACGTACATCGAGCTGGCCGAAGCCACCATGGCCACCGCGACGCCGGCCACGTCGAGGCACACAAAGTGCGGACACAACAGCACCACCGGGCCGGCCGCCATCTGCTGCAAGGGCACCGCCGGCGTCACCTTGATCAGGCGCTGCAGGCGAGAAATAGGCGCCCACCACAGGATGGCGCGCTCGAAAATGCTGCGCGAATATGCCTGGAAGTGGCTGCGCGCCAGCGCGATGCGTTGCGCTTCGCTCAGATCGGGCAGGCACAAACGCAGATTGATCAGGGCGATGCGGCGGCGCGAACGCAGCAGGACGAACAATACAGAACCGACCAGCTTGCCGAAGCGGCCGAGAATCGGCAGGGGCAGCCAATGAAGCAGCCACATCAGGCCAAGCACGACCCTCATGCGGCCTCCGTCGATGCGCTTGGGGCCGGCACGCCGTCAGGCTGCTTGTAACGGTTGTAACTCCAGTAATACTGGGCGGGACATTCGGCGATCAATTGCTCCATGGCGCGGTTGATGCTGGCGGCCTGCTCGGCGGCCGTGCCGTCCAGGCTGCCCGTAAACTTTGAAAATCGCAATCTGAAGCCCCGTCCTTTCGGCAGCCGTTCGGCGTACACCAGCAGCACCGGCGACTTGCCCATCTGCGCCAGCTTGGCCGGCAAGGTCATGGTGTAGGCAGGGCGGCCAAAAAACGGCGCCCACACGCCTTCGCCCTGCTGCGGCACCTGGTCGGGCAACACGCCGACCGGCTCGCCATTTTTCAAATTTCGCGCCAGGATGCGCACCCCGGCCAGGGTGGCCGGGGCCAGGTGCAGGTTGCCGCGCGCCCGCGCCCCTTCCATCAGCGGTTTTAATGCTGCCTGCTTGGGCGGGCGGTACATCACCGTCAGCTTGGTGCGCAAGGCCACCTGCTGCGCGGTGATTTCAAAGCAGCCCAGGTGCGGCGTCAAAAAAACGATGCCGCGCCCGCCCGCCAGCGCCTGGTCGACCAGTTCATAATTGTCCTCGATGGCGCTGGCGGCGACCCGCTCGGGCCGCGCGCACCATAGAAACGGCAGTTCGACGATGGCTTTGCCCGCCTCGGCGATCGCCTGGTGCAGCACGGCGCCATAGCCGGCCCGTTCGAGATTGCCGCGCAGGCGGCGGCGGTAGGACGGCGACACGGCGTACACCAGCCAGCCGAGGGCGGCGCCGAGGGCGTGCAACACCCGCAACGGTAAAACGGAAAGCAGACGGAACAGGAGTACAAGCATCGGGGTGCGGCGCGCCGCCAATGGGTGAGCAGTCGAGCCAAAATTTCACAAGGAGCGTAAAATACCACGTTGCAGGATCCGCCGAGTTAATTAGACAACTTGCGAAGCGGAATATAAATGTCGCTAAAGCGTCGCAGGCAAGTGCCCTGGCTGCGACAGTTTGTTCAAACCCAGTACAGGAATTTGCCATGTCCAACGATTATTTGTTTACGTCCGAATCCGTCTCCGAAGGCCATCCCGACAAGGTGGCCGACCAGATTTCGGACGCCATCCTCGACGCCATCCTGGCGCAGGACCCGACCGCCCGCGTCGCCGCTGAAACGCTGTGCAACACCGGCCTGGTGGTGCTGGCCGGTGAAATCACCACCCACGCCAACGTCGACTATATCCAGGTCGCCCGCGAAACCATCAAGCGTATTGGCTACGACAACACCGATTACGGCATCGACTATAAAGGTTGCGCCGTGATGGTTTGCTACGACAAGCAGTCGCCCGACATCGCCCAGGGCGTCGACGAAGGCGCCGGCCTCGATCTCGATCAAGGTGCGGGCGACCAGGGCTTGATGTTCGGCTATGCCTGCGATGAAACGGCGGAGCTGATGCCGGCGGCGATCCACTACGCCCACCGCCTGGTCGAGCGCCAGTCGCAGCTGCGCAAAGACGGCCGCCTGCCATGGCTGCGCCCGGACGCCAAGTCGCAGGTGACCCTGCGCTACGTCGATGGCCGCCCGGTCGGCGTCGACACGGTCGTGCTGTCAACCCAGCACCATCCCGATGTCACCCACAGCCAGAT
>JAQGNM010000042.1 GCA_028291845.1 Massilia sp.
GCACGCGGGCGCGGTACAGCATCGCCAGCAGGCCGATGGCGGCCAGCGCCGTGATCAGGCGCGCCCACCAGGTTTGCCACCACGGCGGCAGGATGTGGATTTGCACAGTGGCCGGCTGCTCGCTCCAAATGCCCTGCTCGTTGGCGGCCTTGACTTCGAACACGTAAGTGCCGGGGTCCAGGTTGGTGTAGGTGGCGGTGCGGTGATTGGCGTCGGTGATGACCCAGTCGCGGTCGAAACCGCGCAGGCGGTGGGCGTAGGTATTGCGTGCCGGGTCGGTGTAATGGAGCGATGAAAACTCCAGCGCGAACACCGATTCCTGCACCGACAGGGTGATTTCGGTGGGCGCGGTGACGGTCCCGTCCAGCTTGACGCCGGCGCCGGCGGCGGCCGCTCCCGCCGCCAGGGAACGGTTGAACACGCTCACATCGGTCAGCGCAACTCGCGGCGCCACCGACACCCGCCGCACCCGCTCCGGATGCACCCCGGTCATGCCCTTGACGCCGCCGAAATACAGGGTGCCGTCGGCGCCGGCGGCGGCGGCGTTGACGGCCAAGCCTTCGGTGAGGCCGTCGGCGGTGGAAAAGCGGCTGACCTTGCCCGATAGCGGATCCATGCGCACCAGCCCGGCCGCCGTGCTCAGCCACAGCATGCCCGCATTGTCGCTGCGGATCGCCAGGATCTTCACGGCGCCGACGCTTTCCTCGCCGGTGAAATTGCGGAACGTGACGCTGCCGTCGGCCGCCGTCAACACTTCGCTGATGCCTTTGGCGGTGCCGGCCCAGAGACGGCCCTGCGGGTCTTCGTAGACCGTCGAGACGTTGTCGTCGGCCAATACGGCCGCGTCGTCGCGGCCTGGCTTGCCTTGATAAGCACTGCGGAAATGGCGGAACTTGCCGCTGGCCGGATCGAGCATGTCGAGGCCGCCGCCGCTCCAGTCCGAGCCCATCCACACGCGCCCGCGCCGGTCCTCGACGATGCAGGTGGTGCCGGTGACGCTGCGCGAGGCCGGATCGTCGGTGTCGGTGGCGTACACTTTCACCGCGCCGCTGGCGGGAACATAGCGCACCAGGTGCTGGCCTGTACCGAGCCACAACACGCCGCCGGCGCCGGGGACGATGGTATTAATGAAATCCATCGCCGTGCTGCTGCCTTTGGCGTATTGGCTGAAGCGAATCGTGTGAAAACCGCCGTCGACCGTGTCGAGCCGGTTCAGGCCCGACGAGGTGCCGACCCACAGCGGGCCCGGCCCGGCGCCTTTATCTTGTTGCTGCTGCTGGTGCAGGCTGTAGACGACATCGCTGGACAGACCGCCCGGCCGTTTCGGCTCGCCGCGCCAGGTCTTGATGACGGCGCCGTTGGCGGGATCGAACAGGGAAAAGCCGGTATTGCTGCCGAGCCAAAGACGGCCGCCCGGCGCCGCCTCGATGTTTTGCACCGAATTGTTCGGCAAGGTGTTGTCGGTGGCGGCGTCGAACGGGATAAAACGCTGGAAGCCGTGGCTGTTCAGGTTGACCAGACTGATGCCATCGGTGAACGAGGCCACCCACAGCATGCCGGTGCGGTCGGTCATCACGGCGCGGATGTGGTCCGACTGCAAGCTGTGCGGATCGTTGGCGCGGTGGGCGTAATGCACCGGCGCGGCCGCGCCCTTGTCCCAGCGCCACAGGCCGGCAGCCAGGGTGCCGGCCCAGACCGCGCCGGCGGCATCGGCGTGCAGGGCGGTAATGCGCCCCTTCGGCGATTCGATGCGCCGGCGCGTGCTCCACGGCGTGCGGCTGTCCCAGGTGACCACCCCGGCCTCCGTGCCGATCCACAGGGTGCGGTCGCTGCCGTAGTGCAGGGCGCGCACGATGTTGAGCTTGTCGTCGGCGGCCTCATGCGTGTCGACCCGGAAGTGGCGGAACGAACTGCCGCCCTTCGGCAGGTAATCGAGCCCGCCCGGCCAGGTGGCCACCCACAGGCCGCCGTCGGCGTCCAGCGCCAGGGCGTTGACGTCGTTGGCGCCCAGGCTGGCTGAATCATTGTTGTTATGACTGTAGCGCACCACCTTGCCGCTGGCGCTGTCGACGTGCTGCAAGCCGCCCCAGGTCGCCACCCACATGCCCTTGTCGCCGTCGCCGACGATGGCCTTGACGATGCGCTGGCTCGATGGACCCGGCGCCAGCGCCAGCGCGCTGAAGGTGCCGCTGGCGGGATCGAACCGGGCCAGGCCTTCCTGGGTGCCGGCCCAGATACGGCCCAGGTGGTCTTCGAACAGGGCCGAAACGCGGTCGTTCGGCAAGCTGCCGGCGGCGCGCGTGTCGTGGGTGTACTTGACCGCCTGGTAGCCGTTGTAGCGGTACAGGCCGCCGCTATGGGTGCCGATCCAGACAAAACCCTGGCGATCTTGCAGCATCGACAGGATCGACAGGTCGTCGGCGTCGAGCGAACCGAGGCGCTTGAAGCGCAGTTCCGAGGTCGGCATGGCGCTGGCGGCGGCTGTCAACAGCAACAGGCACAACGAGGCGAACAGGCGCAATCGAGACGTCAATCGAGGCAAAAGCAGGGGAGGCATCGGGTTCCAGGGAAGGCGGGATCAAGGCCCGGGCGACGTTGCAACGACAGCAACGCGTACTGTGCCCCCAGCCATGTTTCATGTCAACAATTTCCCCGACGCATATTCCCCCATGTTGCATGGCAACTACGGCAAAACAATAATTTATTGACAAGGCTGGCGGCGCCGTTATGCGGCGCTGCCATATACAGCAAGGGTAATTTAGGGTATCGTGATGGGTCTGTAAAAAGGCGCGGTTCCGGCTGTCGCCCGCGCGCCAGTTGCGCGGCCTCAACCTTACGCGACATTACATTTGCTGGCTGCCGCGCCCGCGCGCCTTCGCCGCGCTGCCAGCCAGCAAGCCACCCAGACTCCCCGATCGAATACTGATAGATGAAAGCAGGCGCACGCCGCGCCGACCGACCTGATGCCCGACACCGACACCGACGCCAGCAACGCCCCCGATTCCAGCCTGTCCCCTGACGCCACCGACCCGGCCTCTGGCGGCCCCGTCCGCTTCGATCAGTTCGGCCTCGACGCGCGCATCCAGCGCGCCCTGCTCGATCAGGGCTACACCATCCCGACGCCGATCCAGGCGCAGGCCATCCCCATCGTGCTGCAGGGACGGGACGTGATGGGCGCCGCGCAGACCGGCACCGGCAAGACCGCCGGCTTCTCGCTGCCGATCATCCAGCTGCTGCTGGCGCACGCCAACCCCAGCATGTCGCCGGCGCGCCACCCGGTGCGCGCCCTGATCCTCACGCCGACGCGCGAACTGGCGGTGCAGGTCGCCGAAAACGTCAAGGCCTACGCCAAGCACACCCCGCTGCGCTCGACCGTGGTGTTCGGCGGCATGGACATGAAGCCGCAAACGGTTATCCTGCGCGGAGGCGTCGAAATCGTCATCGCCACCCCTGGCCGCCTGCTCGACCACGTCGAGCAAAAAAAC
>JAQGNM010000289.1 GCA_028291845.1 Massilia sp.
GCCGTGGATCGGCTGGATCCAGGATCTGTCGCAGCACGACCCGTACTGCATCCTGCCGATCCTGTACGCGATCTCGATGTATATCACCACCAAGCTGAACCCGGCCCCGGCCGACCCGATGCAGGCGAAGATGATGCTGTTCATGCCGCTGGCATTCTCGGTGATGTTCTTCTTCTTCCCGTCCGGCCTGGTGCTGTACTGGGTGGTCAACAACATCCTGTCGATCGGCCAGCAGTGGCTGATTACCAAGAAGTTTGCAGAGGCGAAGCCGGCGTAAGCTGATCCACGCCGGATAGATAAAAGGACTGGTCTGCGGACCGGTCCTTTTTTTTCGGCCGGGGTGGACATTGCATGCATGGGACAGGCACCTTCTGGTCCGAACGCGGCCCGGCCAGTCCCCCTGCTGCTGATGGCGCCACCAAGCTTGATCAGAGGTAAAATCCACCCCCATGAAACTTGACTCCTCCCCCATCGCCGCCATCGCTACCGCACCGGGGCGCGGCGGCATCGGCGTCGTGCGCGCCTCCGGCAAAGATCTGTCGGCCCTCGTCGCTTCGCTGTTTCCCGGCGCGAGCTTGAAACCAAGGCACGCCACCTATACCGATTTCACCGCCCTCGACGGCAGCGTGATCGACCAGGGCCTGACGGTGCTGTTCAAGGGACCGCATTCCTACACCGGCGAAGACGTGCTCGAACTGCAGGGTCACGGCGGGCCGGTGGTGCTGCAGATGCTGCTGGCGCGGGTGCTCGAAGCGGGGCGGGAGATGGGCTTGCGGCTGGCCGAACCGGGTGAGTTCACCCGCCGCGCCTATTTGAATGACAAGCTCGATCTGGCGCAGGCCGAAGCGGTGGCCGATCTGATCGACGCCTCCACCGAAGCGGCCGCCAAATCGGCCACCCAGTCGCTGTCGGGCGCGTTCTCCAAAACCATTCATACGCTGGTCGAGCAGACCATCAATTTACGGATGCTGGTCGAGGCGACCCTGGATTTTCCGGAAGAGGAAATCGATTTCCTGGAAAAGTCCGATGCGCGCGGCCAGCTGGCGGTCATCGTCGAATCGCTCGACAAGGTGTTCAAACAGGCGGCGCAAGGGGCGCTGCTTCGCGAAGGTTTGAATGTGGTGCTGGTCGGGCAGCCGAACGTCGGCAAGTCGTCGTTATTGAATGCGCTGGCGGGGGCCGAGGTCGCCATCGTCACGCCGATCGCCGGCACCACGCGCGATAAAGTGCGCGAGACCATCCAGATCGAGGGCATCCCGCTGCACATCATCGACACCGCCGGCATCCGCGCCGCCGACGAAGACATCGACCAGGTCGAGCGCATCGGCATCGAGAGGACCTGGGGAGAAGTGGTCAAGGCCGACGTCATCGTCCATCTGCTGGACGCCAGCTACGGCCCGACCGGAGCGGACGAGGCCATCGTCGCCGCCTTTCCCGCCGGGGTGCCGGTGCTGCGCATCTGGAACAAGATCGACCTGTCCGGCCACAAGGCGGCCGTCGACGAGGCGCCGGACGCGGTCAACGTCTACCTGTCGGCGGCCGAGCATGAGGGCGTCGATCTGCTGCGCGAGGAGCTGCTGCGCATCGCCGGCTGGCAGCAGACCGGCGAATCGCTGTACCTGGCGCGCGAACGCCACCTGATCGCTCTGCGCGCCGCCCGCGAGCACCTGGCCATGGCGGCGGCGCACGCCGCCCAGACCGACCAGTCGCTCGATTTGTTCGCCGAAGAGCTGCGCCTGGCGCAGTCGCAGTTGTCGAGCATCACGGGGGCGTTTTCTTCGGACGATTTGCTGGGGGTGATTTTCGGGCGCTTTTGTATCGGCAAGTGAGGTGACGTCCAGGGAGGTCCGAGAAGGTACAGTTCGTCCATTTTTTCAAGCGAGCTGCCTATGAAAACCCGGATCGTTTGTCCTGACTCGTCCTAGGGAAGCACAGATTTCTTCCCATGCGCCATGTGCACAAGGCGCATTTGCGCGACCGCACCCTGTCACCCGAGGAAATACGCATCTTCCTGAACGCGGTGCTGACCTCGAACGTGCGGCGCCCGTTCAAAGTGGTGCTGCGTTTGGTCCTCATGACGATGGTGCGAAAGTCGGAGCTGATGCTGGCCCGGTGGTCTGACGTGCACTTCGAGGAAGCAGAGTGGCACATCCCGATCGAGAACTCGAAGACTGGGGAAGCCCCACATCGTGTACTTGTCGGGTCAGGCCATCTTCCTTTTTCGCGAGCTTGAGGTGTTGGCAAGTGGCAGCGAGTTGGTGCTGCCAGGTCGTGGAAGCATGACCAAGCCATTTGCGTTGAACGGCTCGAAGCAGGCATTGAAAATTGCGCTGAAGGGCGAAGACATACCGGCGTTCACAGTCCACGATTTACGAAGAACAGCGTCCACACTGCTGCATGAAAATGGTTGGCCGTCGGACGTCGTCGAAAAGGCGCTCAATCACACCACCGGTGAGGTCCGCGGAATTTATAACCGTGCGAAGTACGCGGAGCAGCGCCGTGAGATGCTGCGCCGCTCCTGTTACTTCGACAAAGCCTCCCGGCGCCAGCTGCTGGCATATGCCGGCCGGCCCCTGTCGCGGGCGATTGAGCAATGCCTGGACTACTACGCCATCGTGGGCGATGACGGCCACGTGATTACCGTGGCGCCGCGCATCAAACGCATCAGGCACCAGGTTGTATCCGGCTCATGTGCTCAACGTGCTGGCGCGGCTCGCATTGCGACCGGCCAGACCTGTCAGCATGTGTCAGCTTCGTTCGTTGGCCTTGAATCATCATCGACTCCGCGGTGTGTAGCACGCCGGTTCTACGCCACTTTGTGAGCGCTGACTATTTTCGACTGAAGCTTATGTTTCCCATCACAGCCACTGGAAACTTAAGAAAAATCAGATATATGTCGCTTAATAAAAAATTAAAATTAAAGGTAAGTTATGTCTTGGATTACAAAGCCATTAAGCCGAAACGTACTCTTTGCTGCTTTGGCCATCACCTATGGGGTGGCTTCTGCGCAGTCGGTTCCTACCGAAACTCAATTGAACGACATCAAGGCAGCCATTCAAAAATCAGATCAGCAGGCGGTCAGTGCGGAGAATGCCACTAAAGCGGCAGCGGCTGGCCGCGATCAGAAATTCACTGAATTAAAGGCCAAGAAGCTGAAGACGCCCGAAGAGCGCGCGATACTGCGGGCAGCGCGCGCCGAACGGAAAGCGCTCGCGGTGGCCGAATCGGCACCGGAGGTGCGCGCCGCACGTGACCAGGCGCGGCAGGCCAAAATGGCGCAACTCGCAACAAGCAGTGCCGCCAAGGCGGCCCATGGCCAGGCGGAGGCTGCTATTCAAAACGCGGCCAAACTGAGCAAGGAGCTGGCAGACGTAAATAAGCCGAATCCTGCACGCGGTGCCGACTTCACCCCACAAAACGTCACCCCCCTGTTGCAGCGCATTGACACCTGGACGAAGCGCCTGGCCGCCATCAAGACCCAAAATGATTTGGCCGGACCGAAGTTGGCCCAGTTGGACCAGGGCTTGACGGAGCTGAAGAACTACATGGAGCGGGTCGACAATGCCATGTTGGGCGTGCAGCGGGCGGGCGTGCAAACCCCGGCCAACAAGGAGGCAGAGGCCCTCTACCTGCGTGCCGGTGATTTGTTCAATGGGCTGCAGGGCGAAATGGACCGGATTGAAAAGCTCTACCCCACCGCCGGGCCGGTGCAGGCAGTCTTCGCGAAATTTAAAGCCTGAGCAGTGAACACAATAAGAATCGGATGATTGCCATGAACAAATACGGAAAATTCAAAAAAAACCTCGCTCTATGCTTATTGGTGCTGGGCTCGCTGACGGTTGCCACGGATGCCCTGGCTTGCAAGCGCTTCGATATTGGTTGCAAAATTCGCGAAGCTGCTCAAAGAGCGCGCGAACAAGCTGATGCAGAAGCGCAACGCGTCAGGGAGGCGGCGCAAAGGGCGCAACAACAGGCGGCACAGGCTGCGCAGGCCGCTCAGCAGAGCGCTCAGCAGGCCGCTCAGCAGGCTGCTGCGAAGGCGGCTGCGGATGCCGCAGCCGCCAGGGCCGTGGCAGACGCCCTCGCGCGCCAGGCCCAGGCGGAAGCTCTCAGGCTGGCTGCACAGGCCCAGCATCGACTGCCCATTAAACCTGCCGAGGTGCTAATGCTTGCCAGCAGGCGTGCTGACCTGGTCGCCAACACCGCGCAGGGAACTGCTCTCAACGCCCAACATGCAACGCTGCTTGGCATGAATCGGGTTGGCAGTGACATTAACGGTGCGTTCAAGAACGCGGGCGACGATCTGGAAAAGATGGCGAAGCAGTTCAACATCGCGATTCCGGATGTGGCCAGTCTGATACAGTCCGCCATGCAGCCGCCGCTCAGTCAGATCAAGGCCATGGATGCCTACCGCAAGGTGGTCAATGCCAAGCTTGCGACGTTGAGCACGGAAGACATGGGCGTGATCTGGAGTGTCATGCGCTCCGTCATGGCGCGTGAGCGCCCTAGCGACGATGACATCGATGACCTCGACGATGTGATGGTGGCGTTGTTCGGTGATGTGACGAATGGTTGCGCCATCTGCCCCAGCAAGCCGACCTTTTCGTCAGTCGGGTTTGGGATCACCATTACCTCGCCCGGAATTCCCCAGACACCGGTAGCGGGAACCCTGGGTTTCGACTTGATGATGTCCACCTACCCGGTCAACAACGGCAGACCCCTGTTCGTTGCTGGTTATAGCGTGGCGGTTCAGGCCACCGCGCAGCCGCCGATCGAACCCGATATTTCGATCGACATCAAGTGGGCGCAGGGCCAACTGTCTGCCAACAAGATTCCGCAAATTTCAATGGGTTTGGACATCACCACTCCCGGCATGCAGACGCAGTATGGGGCCGTGGCCGGTGCTGGTGGTGTCAGCCTGACCCTGCCGAATAGCGTCTTCATCTTCCTTGACAAGGGCGAGCGTAACAAGCTGGTGGCTGCTTTGAAAGATCCGTCCAAAGGGCCTGCCTTTGTGACGCAGGCGGTGACAACCGCGATGAACGATCTGAAGACCATGTTCCTCAATCCTGGCTACGGAGCCGGGGTCTCGTTGTCTCCTCCGGGTGCAGGGAAACTGAAGGCGCTCGCGCCGGATGGGGCCCTCAGCACGAGCATCGCGGGTTCAATCATTTCTTTCTGATAACGGCCTCAAGCGCAGTGCGTGCCGCCATGGATGTGGCGGCACGCACTGTATCCGTTTCAGATGGCTGGGCTGTTGGCTGGCCAGGGGTGGCGCCGCACGCTCCCCGCCGCAATGCCTCTTAGGCAATCTGTCGCCCTCGGTCTTCGAACGGAAGATGGCAGCAGGCGATAGAGCAAGCGCGTCGATTGAATGGGATGGCGCCAGTACAGCCTATTCCCATGAGTAAAGTCTTCACCATCATGCGGTCCTGTTGAACCAGGCCCTTGTGCACCGGATCTCTGATTCATTGGCGACGGACTCATGGAGCGCCAGCCTCGGTCTCCCGTATACCCACCTCGACTCAAGATGACTTGGCCGGACCCTTAGGGAGATGTCAGCAAGTGTCAGCCTAAAAGCCCTTCGCACTGAGAGAATCCGCTGCGGCTGAAGCCAAGGCTGCTTGACGATGTGTTGCTTGTTGGTGCGAAAAAGAAAGCGCAGAGAAGATATATGAGTGTATGCCTGGATGCGGGACGCTTTCCGCGTGGCGGCTTTGTACTGTCCTGCGGTTTTGTCTTGTTGTGTCCGCTGGTCGCGCTGGCGCAACAAGTACCTAGTGCCGGCTCCGTGCTGCAGCAAATGGAGCAGCGACGCAACGAGCCATTTTCCGCGGTTCAACCACCTGTCAAGGCTCCTGCTCCCCCCGAGATGACTGTGTTGCCCGGTCCCAGGGTGACCGTCAAAGCCATTCGCTTCGTTGGTAATCACTTGCTCAGCCAGGGGCAACTGGCCCCCGTGGTACAAGGCTACCTGGACCGTCCCGTAAGCTTTGCCGAGTTGCGGCAGGCAGCCGTTGCGGTTGCCCAAGCCTACCGGGATGCAGGGTGGATCGTGCGTGCCTACCTGCCGCGCCAGGAGATTGTCGACGGCATGCTCACCATTCAGATCGTCGAGGCCATGTTTGGCGGTGCCCTGCTGGAAGGGCCGCCACCCACCCGTACCGGATCGGACCGATTGCTGCGCCGGGTGGAATCAGCGCAAGCCAAAGGACAGCCACTCAACGCGGCATCTGTCGATCGCGCCTTGCTGTTGCTGGAGGATTTGCCGGGGGTCCTCGCCACAGGCAGTCTCCAGGCCGGCCCCGCAGAAGGGGAAAGCTCGCTCTTGCTCAAGCTGGTGGATACGGCGCTGGCAAGCGGGGAACTAAGTGCGGACAATGGTGGCGGACGGGCGACCGGGCCGCTGCGCCTGATAGGCACCCTGTCCCTCGCCAGCCCGGCCGGCTTCGGCGATCAGGGCTCGGCCACCCTGGTCCATACGGAAGGCAGCGACTATGCCCGACTCGGCTACACCCTGCC
>JAQGNM010000294.1 GCA_028291845.1 Massilia sp.
GCATTTTTTTCCGCCATCCTTTTCAGCATGTGCCTGACCGGCCAGGCACACGCCGCAAACCCGAATGAAACCGACGCCGCCGCCATCGGCGCCGTGGTCGAGCAGTTCAAGAGCGCCATCATCGCCCACGACGGCGATACCCTTCGCAGCCTGTTCCTGCAGGACCACGACAGCTGGCTGGCGGTGGCCGACGAGGCGACCTTCAGCGCCGCCAAGGCACGCAACCCGGCGGCCCGCAAAGTGATGCCCTCGACCTGGAAACAGTTCGCCGAGTTCGTGCAAAACAGCCCCAAGCCGGTCGAAGAGCGTTTTTACAAGGTACGTATCGATACCAATGGCGCCGTTGGCGCCGTGTGGTTCGATTTCGACTTCCTGATCGATGGCAAGGTGAGCAACCGCGGCAGCGAGAGCTGGCAAATGGTGCGCACCGAGAACGGCTGGAAAATCAGTTCGATGCTGTACTCGGCGGGGCGCTGAAACCTCAGACTCGCACCGCTGGGACGTGGTCGCCGCGCCAGTCTGTTACTTTTGTTTGATTTCTTGCAAGCTTCGCGCGACTCACTTAAAATCGACCGCTCTGCGGCGATGCAATAAAGGCCGCGCTTCCTGCGGGCATTTGTCTGCATCACACATGTTAGTTGCCCCGTGAACACCGTCCCCATCTGGGCGCTCGTGCTCGCTCTTGTCGTGCTGATTTTCTGCTCGGCCTTCTTCGCCATGGCTGAAACAGCCTTGATGGCGGCCAACAAATATCGCTTGCGCCACCTGGCCAAGCGCGGTCACCGGGGCGCCATCACCACCCTGTGGCTGCTCGATCGCACCGACAAATTGCTGTCACTGGTGCTGATCGCCAACACCCTGATCAACGCCATGGCCACCGCCCTGGTGACGGCGATCGCCATCCTGTTTTTCGGCCACGAGGAAAGCGTGCTCAGCATCGCCACCGCGGTGGTGGCGTTTTTGCTGATTGTGTTCGCGGAAATTTCGCCGAAAATCATCGGCGCCACCTACCCGGAAGCCATCTCGCTGGGCTCGGCCCGGGTGCTGCGCATCCTCATGACGGCGGCCAAACCGGTGATCTGGTTCGTCAACCTGTTTGTCGGTGTCGTCCTCAAGCTGCTGCACATCCGCCGGGGGCAGGACCCGCACCAGCACCGCGTCTCTCCCGAAGAGCTGCGTTCGATCGTGCTGGAAGGCGGCAATTTTATTCCCCAGAAGCATAAAAGTATCCTGTTGAATCTGTTCGACCTGGAAACCATCTCGGTCGAGGACATCATGACGCCGCGCGCCCAGGTGGAAGCGCTCGATATCGCCGGCAGCGTCGAGGACATCAAGCACGAACTGACCACGTGCTATCACAACAAGCTGCCCGTCTATGAGGGCGAGATCAACCAGATCGTCGGCATCCTGCACGTACGCAAGGCGGTGGCCTTGTTGAACCAGACCGAGGAATTGACGGTCGAGCATTTCAGGGAACTGTTGACCCCGGCCTACTTCATTCCGCAAGACACCGGCGTGTTTACCCAGCTGCAGTATTTTCAGGAAAACAAGGAGCGGCTCGGTATCATCGTCGACGAGTACGGCGAGGTGCAGGGCCTGGTGACCCTGGACGATATCATCGAAGAAATGATCGGCGAATTCACCACCTCGGTGCCGGGCGCCGCCCGCGGCGACAGTTTTAACTGGGATGCGGAGGGCGAATGCCTGCTGGAAGGATCCACCCCTTTGCGCGACATCAACAAGCGGCTCGGCCTGAATTTCCCGCTCGACGGCCCCAAGACCCTCAACGGCCTGATGCTCGAGCTGCTGCAGGAAATACCCGATTCGCCGATCAGTTTAAAGGCCGCCAATTGCATCATCGAAGTGATCCAGGTGCATGACCAGGCCATCAAGGTGATCAAACTGAAACGGCCAGGGAGCCGGGCTTAGCAGTGTGTAGTCGCTGCGGTTAAGAACGATTCCACCACTAAAGGCTTGGCATAGTGGACACGACCCATATCATCGCGCCATCGTTACGTGGTAAGCACGCCTCGTTCTGACGCAAAGGCTTTACAAAAATGATGCCCCACGGCATCATCAATGACAGCTTCGTCCCGGGTTTCGGCCTCTTGGCGAATGATCAACGCTCTTCCTTGCCATTTTCTTGTCTTCTTTGTAATCGCGCGCACCTATGTCAGCAGTCCTCCCCAACACCGCTCAAGGCACGCCGATGTCGGGATTGGCGCGCGCGCTGACCCAGGCCGGCCGGCTGACGGCGGCGCAGGCGGATGCGCTGCAAAAAAAGTCGGCGGCGGACAAGGTGCAGTTCATCGACAGCCTGGTCACCAGCGGCCTGATCGATTCGCGCGGCCTGGCGGTGTTTTGCGCTGAAACCTTCGGCTATCCGCTGATGGACCTGTCGACCTTCAACGTCGCCATGCTGCCGCCGAAAATCATCGACGACAAGCTGATGCAGGCGCAACGCGTGATCGCCCTGGCCAAGCGCGGCAACAAGATGTCGGTAGCGATTTCCGACCCCACCAACATGCAGGCGCTCGACCAGATCAAGTTCCAGAGCGAAGCGTCGGTCGAACCGGTGATCGTCCAGCACGACGCCCTGCTGACCCTGCTGGCGGCGCTCGGCAAAAGCGCCGAACAAAGCCTGCAAGACCTGGCCGGCGATGGCGCCGATATCGAATTTGCCGAAGAGGCGGCCGAGACCGTGGTCGACCAGGCCAACGATATCGAAGACGCGCCGATCGTCAAGTTTCTCAATAAAATCCTGATGGATGCCATCAACCTGGGCGCCTCGGACATCCACTTCGAGCCTTTCGAAAAGTTTTACCGCATCCGCCTGCGCGTCGATGGCGTGCTGCGCGAGCATGCGCAGCCGCCGATCACCATCCGCGATAAATTGGTGTCGCGCATCAAGGTGCTGGCCAAGCTCGATATTTCGGAAAAACGGGTGCCACAGGACGGCCGCATGCGGCTGGTGATGTCGCCTGTCAAGACCATCGATTTCCGCGTGTCGACCTTGCCCACCCTGTTTGGCGAAAAAACGGTCATGCGTATTCTCGACGCCACCCAGGCGCAGATGGGTATCGATGCGCTCGGCTACGACCCGGACCAGAAAGAATTGTTATTGGACGCCATCCAGCGTCCCTACGGCATGGTGCTCGTGACCGGCCCGACCGGTTCGGGCAAGACGGTGTCGCTGTACACCTGCCTGAACGTTATCAACAAGCCGGGCATCAATATTTCAACTGCGGAAGATCCGGCGGAGATCAACCTGCCGGGTGTGAACCAGGTCAACGTCAACGACCGAGCCGGCCTGACCTTCCCTGTGGCATTGTAATAGTTCCTGCGCAAGGACCAGTACTTCATCATGGTCGGCGAGATCCGCGA
>JAQGNM010000307.1 GCA_028291845.1 Massilia sp.
CATGGCGCTCGAGGCGGGCGAATTGTCGCGCCAGCCGCCGGCCCAGGGCGCGCCGATGGCCCGTGAAACGCTGGCCGCCAGCCTGACGGCGATGGGCATGAATCCGCAGTCGCTGACCATGACCGGCGAGTTTGCCAAGGTGAGCCTGACCGGCGTGCCGTTCTCCAGCCTGGTGAGCTGGCTGGATAACCAGCGCCGCGAAGGACGCATCAATGTGGCCGAAGCCACCATCACGGCGGCCGGCGAGGGCGGCAAGGTCGATGCGACCTTGACCTTGCGCCAGGAACAAGGCGCCAGGTGAAGCGCGCTGTGCTATGGTGTGCGGCCGCCGTTCTCGCAGTCCTGTTGACGATCCTGGCGTGCTTTCCGGCCAGTTGGCTGGCGCCCCTGGTCGAGCAGCAAACCGGGGGCCGTTTGACTCTGGGGGATGCCCAAGGTACGCTGTGGCGCGGCTCGGCCTTTATTGGCGGCGCCCCAGGAGCAGGCGGAGCGGTGACGCCCTTGCTGCCGGGGCGGTTCAGCTGGAAGCTCTCTCCGCTGGTGCTGTTCGGCCACCTGTCGCTCGACCTGGCCAACCCGCAGGCGTTTTCGCAGCCGGTGCACGTCGAGGGCAGTTGGTCGCAGTGGCAGGTCAGTGCCGCTGAAGTGATGTTGCCGGCGGCCGGCCTGGCCGGTCTCGGAGCGCCGCTCAACACCCTGGCGCCGAGCGGCATTTTGCGCCTGTCGTGGACCGCGCTCGAACTGGTGCACCCCAGCGATATGCCGAATACGGTCAGTGTCAACGGCCGCACGGTGCTGTCGATGAGCGACATGGGTTCGCGCCTGTCGCCCGTCAAGCCGCTGGGCAGTTATCAGCTGGTGATGGATTGGAAAGGCGCCCAGGCGCAACTGGTGCTGACGACGGTGCGCGGCGCGCTGCTGCTGTCGGGCAGCGGGGCGCTCGACAATGGGCGCTTGCGGTTTGCCGGCCAGGCGCAGGCAGCTGATGGATATGAAGAGACGCTGGGCAACATGCTCAATTTGCTGGGCCAGCGCCGTATGGTAGGCGGCAAAAACATTATCGCGTTAGAGTTCAAATGAAGACAAAATTCGTAGCAAGCAATTCACCCTTGCCGGCCCTGCGCCGCCTCGCCGCCGGCGTCATGATCGCTTGCGCGGCCGCGGCCGTCACGCCGCTGCCGGCGCTGGCCCAGGACAACGGCGCCGCCCTCAACTTCGTCAACGCCGA
This sequence comes from Massilia sp., assembly GCA_028291845.1. Lineage (GTDB taxonomy): Bacteria > Pseudomonadota > Gammaproteobacteria > Burkholderiales > Burkholderiaceae_D > JAFCUW01. The sequence goes on from JAQGNM010000307.1 coordinate 1,229, forward strand.
TATGGAGTCCGTCATCAAGGCGGTCGGCCATTACACCGGCATGACCTTCATCATCGACCCGCGCGTCAAAGGCACGCTGACCCTGGTGTCGGAGCGTCCACTGTCGAAGTCGCAAGCGTTTTCGCTGTTGACCTCGCAATTGCGCCTGCAAGGCTTTGCGGTGGTCACCGGCGACGGTTTCGCGAAAGTGGTGCCGGAAGCGGAAGCGAAGTTGCAATCGTCGCCGACCCGGGTCGGTGTCGGCGCGCGGCCGATCGGCGGCGACCAGATCGCCACCCAGATTTTCCGCCTGAGCTACGAGTCGGCGGCCAATCTGACCGCCGTGCTGCGCCCGCTGATATCGCCGAATAACTCGATCATGGCCAACCCGGGCAACAACAGCCTGGTGATCACCGATTACGCCGACAACCTCAATCGCCTGTCGAAAATCATCGCCGCGCTCGACGCGCCGCCGTCGGCCGATCTGGACGTGGTGCCGGTGCGCTATGCCGTCGCCAGCGACGTTGCCGCCATGGTCAGCCGCCTGATGGAGCCGGCGCCCGGCGGCGATTCGGGCCGCGTGTCGGTGCTGGCCGATCCGCGCACCAACTCGGTGGTGGTGCGCGCGCCCTCGGCGGCGCGCGCCAACCTGGCCAAGTCGCTGATTGCAAAGCTCGATCAGCCGACGGCCGAGGCCGGCAACGTCCACGTGGTGTACCTGAAAAACGCCGACGCCACCAAGCTGGCGCAAACCTTGCGTGCGGTGGTGTCGTCCGACACCTCGCTGCCGCAGACCCAGCAGGGCACCCAGGGCGGCTCGGTCGGCACCGGTGGCATGGGTGGCGCCAATGCGGGCGGCTCGGGCGGCCTGGCCGGCCAGCAGTCGAGCGGCAACCTGGGGCAGGGCGGCGGCACCTTGAGCGCGCAAAGCCCGGGCCAGACCCTGGGCGGCGGCAGCGGCGCCACCGGCGCCGGCTTCATCCAGGCCGACGCCTCCACCAACACCCTGATCATCACCGCCAGCGAAGCGGTCTACCGCAACCTGCGCGCCGTCATCGACCAGCTCGACGTGCGCCGCGCCCAGGTGTACATCGAAGCGCTGGTGGTCGAAGTGAACTCCGATAAAGCCTCCGAATTCGGCGTGCAGTGGCTGGCCGCCAGCGGCGACTCCACCAGCAAGTACCGGGTCGGCGGCATCCAGAATTTCAATGCCACCAGCGGCAACGGCCTGGCCGGCCTGGCCACCGCCGCCGCCAGCGGCACGCCGTCCTTGCCGGGCGCCGGCCTGTCGATCGGCCTGTTCCGCCAGATTAACGGCGCGCTCGGCCTGGGGGCGATCGCCCACGCGCTGGAGAACGACAACGCCGGCAACATCCTGTCGACACCGAACATGCTGACCTTGGACAACGAACTGTCGACCATCAAGGTCGGCCAGAACGTGCCGATCATCAGCGGCCAGTTCACCACCACCGGCGGCACCAACACCAACCCGTTCCAGACCATCGACCGCCGCGACGTCGGTCTGACCTTGAAAGTGCGCCCGCAGATTTCCGAAGGCGGCACCATCAAGCTGGCCATCTACAACGAGAGTTCGAGCGTGGTGCAGTCGAGCCGCAGCGATGTCGCCGGCGTCACCACGGACATCCGCATCATTGAAAACAATGTGCTGGCCGACGATGGCCAGATCATCGTGCTGGGCGGCCTGATCCGGGACGACGCCAGCTCCACCGAAGAAAAGGTGCCGGGCCTGGGCAGCCTGCCGGTGGTCGGCAACCTCTTCAAATATTCCTCACGCAAGCGCACCAAGACCAACCTGATGGTGTTCCTGCGCCCGGTGATCGTGCGCAGCAAGGAAGACAGCGGCACCCTGGCGATGAACCGCTACGAATTCATGCGCGCCACCGGCACGCAGGCGCAGCCGAAGGACAGCACGGTACTGGTGAAGGAACTCGGTGCGCCGATCCTGCCGCCTTTGCTGGACGGCCAGCCGCCGGTGGGCAGCTCGATGGCTGCCGTGCCGATCAGGAAAAACCAGCCGGCGCCGGCCCGGCCCGGCGCCTCGACCCTGGCGCGCCCTGGCGACACCAGTACGCCGGCGCGGCCCGCCACCACCGATCCGGTACAGCCGCCGACCGCCGCGCCGCAAGAGGCGCCGCTGTACCGCCCGGTGCAAAAGTAAGGA
>JAQGNM010000356.1 GCA_028291845.1 Massilia sp.
CTGCAGCCTGGAGCTTGGAGTAAAGATGGATATCGCGCATTTGCACTTTTTGGTGGCCCAGGCCGATCCGGGCCAGCGGCGCGTGCTGGTCGACATGCTCGGCCAGCTGGGCGCGGCGCGCGTCACCGAAGTTCCCGACGGCCACACGGCGCTGCGCTGCTTCCAGGATTCGTTCACGCCCACCGTCAACGTCGCCATCATCGACCTGGCGTTGCCTGGCATGGATGGCCTCGAACTGATCCGCACCCTGGCGGCCATGCACTGCCGCGCGCGCCTGATCGTGGTCGGCAACCAGCCGGCCAATTTGATGTTCGCCGTCGAAACCATGGCGCAGGCTTACGGTTTCGATTTGCTGGGCACCCTGACCACCCCGGTGTCGGGCCAGCGCCTGCGCGAACTGCTCGACAACTATGCGATGCCGCAGGAAGGCGGCGAGCGGGACCAGGCCGCCGCTGCCGGGCCCAGCTTCACTTTTTCCGAGGTCGGCATTGGTTTACAGGCGCGCCAGTTCGAGCCTTTCTTTCAGCCCAAGATCGAGCTGGAAACCGGCCAGGTCAAAGGCCTGGAGACGTTTGCCCGCTGGCGCCACCCCGAGCATGGCGTGCTCGGCCCGAACGCCTTCATCGACGCCCTCGAGCAGCACAACCGCATCGATTTCCTCGACTGGAGCATGATCGAAAAGTCGCTGGAACGCTGTCGCGCCTTCCACGACATGGGCATCCCGATTGCGATCTCGATCAACCTGGCGCCCGAAACCCTGGCCCACCCCCAGTTCATGCAGCAAATCGCCGCCTGCGTGGGCCGCCACCGCCTGCTGCCCGACTATCTGACCTTTGAAATCTCCGAAGCATCGGTGCTCACCACCGACGCCGGTTTCGTCGAGCGCCTGGTGCGCATGCGCATGGCCGGTTTTGGGCTGGCGATCGACGACTACGGCACCGGCCGCTCGAACCTGCAACTGCTGGCGCGCATTCCCTTTTCGGAATTGAAAATCGACCGCAGTTTTGTCGACGGCGCTTCGAAAAAGCGGGCGCTGGGGACGGTGCTGGCGTCGTGCCTGGGATTGGCAAGGAGCCTCGACCGCAATTCGGTGGCGGTGGGGGTGGAGACCAAGCAGGATTGGGATTTCCTTCAAGGTCTGGGCTGCACGTATGCGCAGGGGTATTACATTGCCAGTCCGATGGAGGCTGCGGCGTTTCCGGGGTGGCTGGAGGATTGGAGACAGTTCTTTTAGTAGAGGCCATCAGCAGGGGGCAGCAGGGGGACTGGCAACCGAAGGGTGCCTGTCCCATGCTTGCAGACTGCGGCGTAGAAAAAAAAGTTTGCTGCTGATCAAAAATGGGACAGGCACCTTCGGCGCCAGTCCCCGTACTAATATTCCCGGCGGTCGGGTTTGATCTCCTGCAAAATCGTCGTCGCAATCTCCTCAATCGACTTCGTCGTCGACGACAACCACCGGATCCCCTCCCGCTTCATCATCGCTTCCGCCTCGTTGACCTCATACCGGCAATTCTCGATCGAGGCATACTTGCTGCCGGCGCGCCGTTCGTGGCGGATCTCGGACAAGCGCTCCGGCGTGATCGACAGGCCGAAGATCTTGTGGCGGAACGGCGGCAGGTTCGACGGCAGCTTGCCGCGCTCGAAGTCGTCCGGGATCAGTGGGTAATTGGCCGCCTTGATGCCGTACTGCATGGCCAGGTACAAGCTGGTGGGCGTCTTGCCGGAGCGCGACACGCCGACCAGGATGACGTCGGCCTGCGCCAGGTTCTTGTGCGACTGGCCGTCGTCGTGCGCCAGCGAAAAATTGATCGCTTCGATACGGTTTTTATAGGCTTCGCTGTCGACCACGTTATGCGACCTGCCGATGGTGTGGGTCGACATCACGCCCAGCTCCTGTTCGAGCGGCGCGACAAAGGTGGAAATCAGGTCCATGTGCATGCCTTGGGCAGTGCGGATGACCTTCGACAGATCCGGTTTGACCAGGGTCGAGAAAATTATCGGTTTTTGCTGGTCCAGGGCGAAGGTTTCATTAATCTTGCGAACGGCGTCATGCGCTTTGTCGATGGTGTCGATGAAGGGCATGCGCACCTGGCGAAAGCGCATCTCGAACTGGCTCAGTACGGCATGGCCGAAGGTTTCGGCGGTGATGCCGGTGCCGTCGGAAACAAAAAACACCGTGTTCGGCGAGGGCGGCATGGCGGGTCGCGGTTCTATGGTCATGTGGTGGTCCGGAATGATAAAAGTGTTGCTGTTAATGTTGTAACATTGTGCGCTGTAAATTGCTGGCGGACGCTGTAGAATGCTCGGCATTGGATTTAATTGTGCGGTACGGGGGCCAGAATAACAAATATGCCCTGATGTAACCCGCCGGAGTGAAGCTTTCTATCTCAAGTAAGGGTGTTTTACCATGACCAACGCAGCAAACCACGACAAGGACGGCGCAGTGTACGTTGCCTCGTTCGAGAACTTGCGCATGACCGATGTGGACTCGGTCGGCGGCAAGAACGCCTCCCTCGGCGAAATGATCAGCCAGCTGGCCAACGTCGGCGTGCGCGTGCCGGGCGGCTTTGCCACCACGGCGCAGGCCTTCCGCGACTTCCTCGATCATGCCATCGACGGCGGCGCTTCCCTGGGCGATCGCATCGCCACCCGCCTCGAAGGCCTGGATATCGACGACGTCCGCTCGCTGGCCGCCGCCGGCGCCGAGATCCGCAAGTGGATCGTCGAAACGCCGTTCCAGCCGCGCCTGCAAAAGGAAATCGAAGAGTACTACGACCGCCTGGTGGCCGATTCGACCACTGAAATGTCGTTCGCCGTGCGCTCCTCGGCCACCGCCGAAGACTTGCCGGACGCATCGTTCGCCGGCCAGCAGGAGAGTTTTCTCAACGTCGTCGGCATCGACAATGTGCTCGAAGCCATGAAGCACGTGTTCGCTTCGCTGTACAACGACCGGGCGATTTCCTACCGCGTCCACAAAGGTTTCACCCACGCCGAAGTGGCCCTGTCGGCCGGCGTGCAGCGCATGGTGCGCTCGGACCTGGGCGCCGCCGGCGTCATGTTCACCATCGACACCGAGTCCGGTTTCAAGGACGTCGTGTTCGTCACTTCCAGCTATGGCCTGGGCGAAACGGTGGTGCAGGGCGCGGTCAACCCGGATGAATTCTACGTGCACAAGCCGATGCTCAAGCAAGGCTTCAAACCAGTCATCCGCCGCAATATCGGCAGCAAGCTGATCAAGATGGAATTCACCGCCGAAGCGAAAGCCGGCAAATCGGTGAAAACCGTCGACGTGCCCATCGAGATGCGCAACCGCTACTCCCTGACCGACGAAGAAGTGGTCGAACTGGCCAAGTACGCCGTCATCATCGAGGACCACTACCAGCGTCCGATGGACATCGAGTGGGGCAAGGACGGCCGCGACGGCAAGCTGTACATCCTGCAGGCGCGTCCGGAGACCGTCAAGTCGCAGCAGAAGTCGACCGACTCCCAGCAGCGCTTCAAGCTGAAGGGCAGCGGCACCGTGTTGACTTCGGGCCGCGCCATCGGCCAGAAGATCGGCGCCGGCCCGGTGCGGGTGATTTCCGATCCATCGCAAATGGAACGTGTGCAACCTGGCGACGTGCTGGTCGCCGACATGACCGACCCCAACTGGGAGCCGGTGATGAAGCGCGCTTCGGCAATCGTCACCAACCGCGGCGGCCGCACCTGCCACGCGGCGATCATCGCCCGTGAATTGGGCGTGCCGGCCGTGGTCGGTTGCGGCGACGCCACCGATGTGCTCAAGGACGGCACCATCGTCACCGTCTCCTGCGCCGAAGGCGACGAAGGCCGCATCTACGACGGCTTGATCGAAACCGAAGTGTCGGAAACGGCGCGCGCGGAACTGCCGGAAATTCCGGTGAAGATCACCATGAACATCGGCAACCCGCAGATGGCCTTCGACTTCCAGTCGATTCCGAACAAGGGCGTCGGCCTGGCCCGCCTCGAGTTCATTATCAACAACAACATCGGCGTGCACCCGAAGGCGATTCTCGAGTATCCGAACATCGATGCCGACCTCAAGAAAGCCGTCGAATCGGTCGCCCGCGGCCATGCCTCGCCGCGCGCGTTCTACGTCGACAAGCTGGCCGAAGGCATCGCCACCATCGGCGCCGCCTTCTGGCCGAAGCCGGTGATCGTGCGCTTGTCCGACTTCAAGTCGAACGAGTACAAGAAGCTGATCGGCGGCTCGCGTTACGAGCCGGACGAGGAAAACCCGATGCTGGGCTTCCGCGGCGCCGCCCGCTACCTGGCGGCCGACTTCGCCGGCGCCTTCGAGATGGAATGCGCCGCCATGAAGCGCGTGCGCAACGAGATGGGCCTGACCAACGTCGAAATCATGGTGCCGTTCGTGCGCACCCTGGGCCAGGCGAAAAAGGTCATCGACCTGCTGGCCGCAAACGGCCTCGAGCGCGGCAAGGACGGCTTGCGCATCGTCATGATGTGCGAAGTGCCATCGAACGCGATCCTCGCTGACGAATTCCTCGAATACTTCGACGGCTTCTCGATCGGCTCGAACGACCTGACCCAGCTGACCCTGGGCCTGGACCGCGATTCCGGCATCGCCTTGCTCGCCGCCGACTTCGACGAGCGCGACCCGGCCGTGCAAGCGATGCTCTCGCGCGCCATCCAGGCTTGCCGCAAGGCCGGCAAGTATGTCGGCATCTGCGGCCAGGGCCCGTCCGACCACCCGGATTTCGCGGCGTGGCTGATGGCCGAAGGCATCGAGTCGATGTCCTTGAATCCGGATTCGGTGATCGATACCTGGACCAGGCTGGCGGCGGTGAAGGCAGCTGAAGGCAAGTAAATCTGCCTGGTGCGATACCAAAAATGGCTCCCGATGGGAGCCATTTTTTATGGCGCTTTCACCGTCACCGTGGAAGCGCTTTTTTATTTCCTGCGCCTAAGGTGTACATACAAAACTGATGACGACGTTACAATCTTGTCACGCACCGCGCCGGTGAAGTGATCAAGGTTGACTGTCCGATGCCCGATTCCAGCAACAACGCCGTCCAGGTGTCCCCTGACGCCGCCTTTTATATCGTCCTCAATGCCGGCTCCGGCCACACTGAAACCGAGCAGCGGCGCTCCACCATTGAAGCGGTGCTGGGCGCGGCAAGCCGGCGCTTTCGCTTGCGCGTGGTCGATGAGCCTGGCGCCATCGACGAGATTGCCGCCAGCATGGCGGCCGAGGCGGTGGCCGACAGCGCCGTGCTGGTTGCGGCCGGTGGCGACGGCACCATCAACGCGGTGGCGCGCCAGGCGGTGAAATACGGCTGCGCCTTCGGCGTGCTGCCGCAGGGGACTTTTAATTATTTTGGCCGCACCCATGGCATTCCCGAAGACCTGGCCGACGCCGTGCACGCGTTGCTGGCGTCGCGTTTGCAGCCAGTGCAGGTGGGCACCGTCAACGGCCGCGTGTTCCTCGTCAACGCCAGCATCGGCCTGTATCCGAGGCTGCTGGAAGAGCGCGAACTGGACAAGAAACAGTTCGGCCGCAGCCGGCTGGTGGCGGCGCTGTCGGCGCTGAAAACCATCCTCAGCCCGCACCGGCGCCTGCGGCTGGTGTTGCAGATCGATGGCAAGCTGCAGCGCCTGCGCACCGCCACTTTCTTTGTCGGCAACAATCGCCTGCAGATGGAACAGATCGGCATCGCCCCCCTGAGCGCGGCGCTGGAGGACGGCCAGCTGGCGGCGGTGGCGCCGAAGACGCGCGGCAAGCTGGGCATGTTGTGGCTGCTGCTGCATGGCGCGCTGGGCAAAATGGGCCGGCTCGACCAGGCCGATCAGCTCGCCACCTTCAGTTTTACGCAAATGCAGGTGAAAGTGAGCCGGCTGGCGCGGCGCCGCAAGGTCAAGGTGGCCACCGATGGCGAAGTGATGCAGATGGATTCGCCGCTGGAGTTTTGCGTGATGGAAGCGCGCTTGCTGTTGCTCAAACCCGATGCGGCGGCGCGCCCGGCCGCGGTCAGCGCCATCGAGGGTGGGCTGGCCGCGTGAGCCGCGGCCGGACATATTTTTAGTCATGGCAAAGCCGACAATCGCCCAAGGCGGCAGTGATCCCTGGCGGCAGTTGACTCCCGCGCAAAATGGTCTAGACTGGCGACATTGAAATCTTTGACAGAACAACCATCAAACATTGTGCATATGCGGTTCGAACCCTCGTTGTCCTTGCCGGGCAGCGGGGGTTTTTTGTTGGCGAGAACGTTGCGAAGCAGGCGACATGGAGGAGGGCGCGATGAGTGACTGGATGAGCTGGCTGGTGGCAGCCGGGGTGCTGGTGGTGCTGGAACTGTTCAGCGGCACCTTTTATTTATTGATGATCGCGGTCGGCGTTTCGGCCGGCGCGCTGGCGGCGCTGGCCGGTTTCGACAGCGCCACCCAAATAATCGCGGCCGCCGTGGTCGGCGTGGCGGCCACCGCCTTGCTGCACCGCAGCCGCTTCGGCCATCTCAAGCGCGGCAACGCGGCGCGCGATCCGAACGTGAAT
>JAQGNM010000390.1 GCA_028291845.1 Massilia sp.
CGCGGCGGCGCCCTGATGCTGCTGAACGTAAACAAATTCCGCGAAGTGAACGAGGCGCTCGGCTTCGATGCGGGCGACGCCGTGCTGGTGCAGATCGCCCACCGCGTGCGCGCCTGCCTGCACGATACCGACAGCATCGCGCGCTGGGGCGGCGATGAACTGGCGGTGGTGCTGGAAAACCTTGTGCGCGAAAGCGACGCGCTGCACGTGGCCGAAAAAATCCTTGCGCAGTTCGGCATGCCGCTGCTGCTGGAGGGACGCGAGTATTTCGCCAGCCTGTCGATCGGCATCGCCGCCTTCCCGGCGGCCGACGCCAACGATATCGACGTCCTGATCAAGCGCGCCGACAGCGCCATGGCCGCCGCCAAGACCTGGGGAGAGAACAAGACGCAGCTGTTCCCGAGCGAAGCGGTGATGCCGCCGAACGAGCGCTTCAGCCTGAAAAACCATTTGCGCTCGGCCCTGCAAAACGGCGAGCTGTTCCTCGAATACCAGCCGCAGATCGACCTGGTAAGCGAACGCATGATCGGCGTCGAAGCGCTGGTGCGCTGGCGCCATCCGGTGCTGGGCAGAGTGGAACCATCGCGCTTTATTTCCCTGGCCGAGGAAACCGGCCTGATCGTGCCGATCGGCGAATGGGTGATGCGTACCGCCTGCCTGCAAAACCGCGCCTGGATGGATGCCGGCCTGCCGCCCCTGACCACCGCTGTGAACGTGTCGGCGCGCCAGCTGCGCCATCCGCAACTGATCGAACGCATCCTCGACATCATCGCCGACACCGGCATCGACGCCGGCTGCCTGGACCTGGAAATCACCGAAGGCATCCTGATCGACGACTTCGCCGCGCTGCTGCCGGGCCTGGCCAAGCTGCGCAAAGCCGGCGTCAAAATCTCCATCGACGACTTCGGCACCGGCTACTCGAGCCTGGGCTACCTGGCCGAGCTGCCGGCCGACATTCTCAAGATGGACCGCTCGTTCGTCTCCCGCCTGGGCACCGATGCGGCCGGGCGCGACCGCTCCTACGCGCTGGCCCGCTCGATCGTGCAGCTGGCCCACGGCTTGAATTTGAAAGTGGTGGCCGAGGCGGTGGAGACGGCCGAGCAATGCGCCGACCTGATGGCGATGGATTGCGACGTCGCCCAGGGCTACCTGTTCGACCGCCCCCTGCATCCGGACCAGGTCGGCCAGTTGTTGCGCCTGCAGCACGACGGTGTGGCGCACGCGGCGGCGCCGGCCATTCAGCAGGCGCTGCAGATCGCGTAGCAACTTCAGCGCGCGTAATGGGGGCTACAGCTCGATCATGGTTTCGAAGCCGCCGTAGATCATGCGCTTGCCATCGAAGGGCATGGCCTCGGGGCGCATGGCCTCGGTCAGGCGCGGGTCTTTCATGACCTTGTCGTTGATGATGTCGCGTTCTTCGCGCGATTTGTATTCGATCCAGGAAAACACCACCACTTCGTCTTCCTCGAGCTTGACGCTTTGCGGGAACGAGGTCCAATGGCCGGACTTGACGTCGTCGGCCACGCACTCGCGAAAATGCAGCGCGCCGTATTCGCGCCAGATCGCCCCGGCGCGGCGCGACAATTCACGGTAGGCATCGAGTTTGGCGCGCGGCACCGGCACGACGAAACCATCGACGTAGGACATGGCAATCTCCTGAACTTGAAATGGAGGATCAGATTAACAGGCGTGATGAAAAACACAAGCGAACGTGTGCGCGCCCGGCCGTGCTGACGGTACACAGTTTCGCTTGAGATTTTGCCGCTTTGGTTGCATCATGCCTTTCGGCACCTTGCCCACCAAACCCGGGGAAATCACATGAAAAAACCATGCATCGCTCGTCTCGCCATGGCGTTGTCGGCCAGCGCGTTTGTCGCTTCTTTCGCCTTCGCCGCAGGCGCCGAGCCGGCGGCCAAGACCGCCCAGCAAAGCAAGATGAGCACCTGTAACGCCGACGCCGCCGGCAAGAAAGGCGACGAGCGCAAGGCCTTCATGAAAACCTGCCTGTCGGCCAAGGCGGAACCGGTGTCGGTGGAAAAGCCGATGACGGCGCAGCAGGAAAAAATGAAGACCTGCAACGCCGACGCCGCCGGCAAGAAGGGCGACGAGCGCAAGACCTTCATGAAGTCCTGCCTCTCCGACAAGCCGATGGCGCCGGTTGCCATGACCCAGCAGCAGAAAATGAAGGCGTGTAATGCCGACGCGGCCGGCAAGAAAGGCGACGACCGCAAAACCTTCATGAAAACCTGCCTCAGCGCGAAGTCGTAAGCGCCTGCGGTGGCGCAACGCCGGCGGCCTGCGCCGCCAGCGTTCCCAGTTCGCCATACAGCGGCAGGATGTTCGATTTGTCGTCCGGGTAGACGCGATTGGACAGCAAGGTATACAAGGTGCGCGAGGCCGGATCGATCCACAGGAAGCAGCCGGTGTAGCCGGTATGGCCGTAGCTGCCGACCGGGAACAGCGTGCCGCGCGGACGGGCGAACGGCGAGTCGATGTCCATGCCGATGGCGCGCAAGGTCAGGCCCGGCGGCGATTGCACGGTGCCGAGCAGCCGCGCGCTGGCCGGCGACAGCACCCGCACGCCGTCCAATTCTCCCTCGTTCAACAGCATGCGCGCGTAGCGAGCAAGGTCCGGCGCCGTCGAGAACAGCCCTGCCGAACCGGCCACGCCGCCCATCCGCCGCGCGGTCGGATCGTGCACCACACCTTGTAAAATTTCACCATGGGCCAGATCGGGGTGCAGCGTCTGGTCGGCGGCGGCCGGCGCAGCGAGGTGGGTGGGTGCAATCGCCTGCGCGGCCATACGCTGCAGCGGCAGAAAGCCCGTGTGGCGCATTGCCAGCGGCGCGAAAATATGACGGGCGGCAAACTGGTCGAGCGCCATGCCCGCGGTCTGTTCCACCACGATCCCTAACAAAACGTAATTGATGTCGGAATAGCGGAACGCCGTCCCCGGCGCATCGGTGATGTCCTTGCCGCATGCCAGCGCCAGCGCGGCGGCGCGGCCTTGCCAGGCCGGCCGCGCCGGCAAGCCGGCCGGAAAGCCGGAACTGTGGGTCAGCAGATGGCGCAGGGTCAAGCCGTCGCGCCCGCGCCCGCCGCATGCCGGCACATAGCGGTACAAAGGCGCTTCCAGGTCGAGCTTGCCCTGTTCCACCAGCAGCAGCACCGAGGGCGCTGTCGCCAGCACCTTCGTCAGCGAGGCAACATCGAACACGGTCGACAAAGTGACGGCCGGCGCGCCCGCTTCATAGCCGAGCGCGCCATACGCGCGCTCGAACACGGCGCCGTCTTTTTCGAGATGAAACTGTGCACCGGGCATGCCCCGGCGTTCGACGGCGGCGCCGATGGCGCTGTCGATGGCACCCAGCGCGGCGCCATCGAAGGCAAACCCGGCTGGTTTGATCGGCGCCGCCGCGCAGGCGCCGAGCAAGATCGCCGCGCCGGTCGGCATCAGAAACCGGCGCCAGCGGGGTGGCTTATCAGCGTACATACGGGCATGTTTGAAAAGATTCAGAATGGGCCGGCCACTAATGTAGCAGAGCTGGCCTGCGCGCCAAGCGCGCACTGAGCAATGAAACACTCCATCGCGCAGGTGCATGATCCATTGCAACTAAATGAATGGCTGTGTTAAATTTCCCGCACTCTTTCCACCGCCCTCCTGCGCCCCGCCGATGAAATTACCGCTGAAGTTACCACTGATATTTGCCGCCTGCCTCGCCCTCACCGCGTGCGCCACCCAGGCGCCGCTGACCGACCGAACCAAAGCCTCGGGCGCCGAACGCCCTGCCGAGCAACTGGCGGTGGTATTCGAGCATGCCGACCTCAACTTGCGCATCGAGCCGTCCTCCAAGACCATCCGCGGCGACGCCACCTTGACCTTGCGCGCCACCGCGGCGCTGACGCGCATCATGCTCGATCTCGACAACCAGCTGCCGATCGACGCCATCGCCATCGACGGCCGGCCGCTGCCGGCTGCCGCCTGGAGCAATCCGGACGGCCGCCTGGCGATCACCTTGCCGGGTGCGCTGGCGGCCGGCCAGACGGTCAAGGTGCGCGTGCAATACCACGGCGCCCCGCACGTGGCGAAGAAAGCGCCGTGGGATGGCGGCTTTGTATGGTCACGCACCGCCGACGGCCAGCCCTGGGTGGCCAGCGCCGTGCAGGGCGAAGGCTGCGACCTGTTCTGGCCGTGCATCGACCATCCGCAGGGTAAAGCCTTGCTGGTCGACCAGCACATCAGCGTGCCATCGCCATTGGTGGCGGCCGGCGCCGGCATCGCCATGGGCATGGACGAGAAGGACGGCTGGCGCACCTGGCACTGGCGCGCCAAGAACCCGAGCACCTACGGTATTTCCATCAATGTGGGACCGTATAAACTGCTGTCGGAAGAGTATAAGAGCCGCTTCGGCAACACCATTCCCCTGCG
>JAQGNM010000409.1 GCA_028291845.1 Massilia sp.
GGGGTCGGCAAGACGGAACTGTGCAAGGCGCTGGCGGGCTTCCTGTTCGATACCGAGGAATCGATGATCCGCATCGACATGAGCGAATTCATGGAGAAGCATTCGGTAGCGCGCCTGATCGGCGCGCCGCCGGGCTACGTCGGCTACGACGAAGGCGGCTATCTGACCGAAGCGGTGCGGCGCCGGCCATACAGCGTGATCCTGCTCGATGAAATCGAGAAGGCCCATCCGGACGTGTTCAACGTGCTGCTGCAGGTGCTCGACGATGGCCGCATGACGGACGGGCAGGGCCGCACGGTCGATTTCAAGAACACCGTGATCGTCATGACCTCCAACCTGGGTTCGCACAAGATCCAGTCGATGGACAGCGACGATCCCGGCGTGGTGAAGCTGGCGGTGATGGCCGAGGTGCGCAGCCATTTCCGTCCTGAGTTCATCAACCGCATCGATGAAATCGTGGTGTTCCACGCGCTCGACGAGAAGAACATCGGGGCGATCGCCAAGATCCAGCTGCGCCAGCTCGAAAGCCGCCTGGCCAAGATGGAAATGGCGCTCGACGTCTCCGACGAGGCCTTGCAAAAGATCGCCGAAGCCGGCTACGACCCCGTGTATGGCGCACGGCCGCTGAAACGGGCGATCCAGCAGCAGATCGAAAATCCGCTGTCGAAGCTGATTCTGTCGGGCCGGTTCGGGCCGAAGGACACCATCCCTGTGCGTGTGCGTAATGGTTCGCTGGTGTTCGAAGACGAAGGGACGGTCGAACTGGCGAAAAGCTGACGCGTACGATTCGGAAGCAACTTCGGCAGCATTCAAAACCGGGGACGGGCGGGCCGCATTTGGCCCGCTCAGCCCGTCCCCGTTCCGCATGTGTCATCATATCGCCTTCCCTTGACTGCGATATTCGATGCCACCTTCTGCCACCCTCCGCCAGGACGCCCGCGTCATCGGCCTCGTCGGTCTCGCCCACGGCGTCTCCCATTTTTATCACTTGATCCTCGCCGCGCTGTTTGTGTGGATCAAACCTGCCTTCAACCTCAGCTACGCCGAACTGGGCCTGTTGATGACGGTGTTTTTCGTCATCTCCGGGGTCGGCCAGATGCTGGCCGGGTTTGTCGTCGACCGGGTCGGCGCCACCCGCGTGCTGTTCGGCGGCATGGCTACGCTCGGCATCGCGGCGCTGGTGCTGGCGGCGGCGCCGGGCTACAGCATGCTGCTGCTCGGTTCCCTGTTGGCGGGCGCCGGCAACTCGGTGTTCCATCCGGCCGACTACACTTTGCTGAATCAGCGTGTGTCGAAAGAACGGCTGGCGCACGGCTTTTCGGTGCATGGCATCAGCGGCAATTTCGGCTGGGCCGCCGCACCCGCGTTCATGGCCGGCGTGGCCACCATTTCCACCTGGCGCGTCGCGCTCCTGTGTGCGGCGGCGGTGCCGTTCGCGGTGCTGCTGCTGCTGTTCCTGAACCGCTCGGTGCTGCGCACCACGCCCAATAGCGCCAGGGACAAGGCGGGAGAAAGCTCGTTCGCTTTCCTGCGCCTGTCGACCGTGTGGATGTGCTTCGGCTTTTTCTTCCTCACCGCCATTGCGCTGGGAGGCATCCAGAGCTTTGCCTCGGTCAGCCTGGTATCGCTGTACGGCATCACCCTGGCCACCGCCACCAGTGCCTACACCATGTATATGCTGGCGTCGGCGGCCGGCATGGTCGGCGGCGGCTTCATCGCCGCCAAGGCGCGCCACCATGACCGCATCATCGTCGTCGCCTTTGCGTTTGCCGCCTTGCTCGCGGTGCTGCTGGCAATCGCCGTCGTGCCCGGCTGGGCAGTGGTGCCGCTGATGGGCGCGATCGGATTCGCTTCCGGGGTCGCCGGTCCGTCGCGCGACCTGTTGATCCGCGCCGCTGCCCCGCCAAATGCCACCGGCAGGGTATTCGGCGTGGTGTATTCGGGCCTGGACGCCGGACTTGCCATCGGCCCGCTGATGTTCGGCGCACTGATGGACGCCCATCATCCATCCTGGGTATTGCTGTGCATCGGCCTGTTCCAGGCCCTGGCGATCGCCACCGCGGTGGGGGTGGGCGGCAAGCGGCCGGCGGCGGCGCTGCCGCAGGCCTGATGCAACGCCGGTAGACGCCAACCCGCACCGCCGCCAGGCCGTGCGGGTTTTTACTTATGTATCCCTGCGCGTCGTCAGATGTTGCATCAGGTCAACTCACGAAGCTGGTATCACGGGTAGCGTGGTAGCTCGCCCGGTGGCTGATTTCACCAGACGATAACTGCATTCCGCATCATGAAATCTTGCTTGCGCATCGCCACCCATTTCCATCTCATGGGAAGAAAATACATTTCGTATCCCGAAATTGGAAACGCAAGCCATTGATTCCATGGGATAAAAATTTGCTTATATGTCTTATATAAGAGTGTGTTGCGCTGCGCCATACGGACTATCATAGGTACAACGCAGCAAGGAATTCAACGCTACTTTTTACCCTCCAGGAGAACACCATGGCAACCCAACAAACCCGTGAACAACAAATCGCTGCCCTCCAACAGGACTGGGACACCAACCCGCGCTGGAACGGCGTCACCCGCTCGTACACCGCGGAAGACGTCGTCCGCCTGCGCGGTTCCCTGAAGATCGAGCACACCATCGCCCAGCGCGGCGCGGAAAAGATGTGGAACCTGCTGGAGACCGAGCCGTTCGTGGCGACGCTGGGCGCGCTGACCGGCAACCAGGCCATGCAGCAAGTCAAAGCCGGCCTGAAAGCCATTTATTTGTCCGGCTGGCAAGTCGCCGGCGACGCCAACCTGGCCGGCGAGATGTACCCCGACCAGTCGCTGTACCCGGCCAACTCGGTGCCGATGGTCGTCAAGCGCATCAACAACACCTTTCAGCGCGCCGACCAGATCCAATGGTCGGAAGGCAAGGACGACATCGACTTCTTCGCGCCGATCATCGCCGATGCGGAAGCCGGTTTCGGCGGCGTATTGAACGCTTATGAGCTGATGAAGTCGATGATCGATGCGGGCGCCGCCGGCGTGCACTTCGAGGACCAGCTGGCATCGGTGAAAAAATGCGGCCACATGGGCGGCAAGGTGCTGGTGCCGACCCGCGAATTCATTGAAAAACTGACCGCCGCCCGCCTCGCCGCCGACGTCATGGGCACCAGCACCCTGGTGATTGCCCGCACCGATGCGGAAGCGGCCGACCTGCTGACCTCGGACGTCGACCCGATCGACCAGGAATTCTGCACCGGCGAGCGCACGGTCGAAGGTTTTTATCGCGTCCGCAACGGCCTCGAGCAGTCGATCGCCCGCGCCCTGGCATACTGCCCGTACGCCGACCTGGTCTGGTGCGAAACCGGCAAGCCGGACCTCGAGTTCGCCAAGGCCTTTGCCGATGCCGTCCACGCCAAGTTCCCCGGCAAGATGCTCGCTTACAATTGCTCGCCATCGTTCAACTGGAAGAAAAACCTGGACGACGCCACCATCGCCAAGTTCCAGGTCGAACTGGGCAAGATGGGCTACAA
>JAQGNM010000487.1 GCA_028291845.1 Massilia sp.
TGAGCAAGCGGGAAAGCCAGGCTACCTTCTGGGCGCGTTTTGGCGTCACGCAGTCGAGCGGCAGCCGATTCGAGACAGGCCTGGGGGTGCCGCCGGCGGTGGCGCTGCTGGTCAAGCTGTACGCCAACGGCCGCCTCAACGATGGGGATCTTCTGGGTTGATGATGCCCAGGGCGATCGCCTTGACCAGCGCCTGCTGGCGCGTGCTGACGTTGAACTTTTGCCGGATGTTAGAAATGTGAAAGTTCACCGTCGCTTCGGCGCAGTCGGTGATGCGCGAAATTTCCCACGATGATTTGCCGGCCATCACCCATTTGAGCACTTCGAGTTCGCGCCGGGTCAGGTGCGGCACCGGCTCCGAAGCGCTGTGGGCGCGCAGGAAAGGCAACGATGCCTCGAAGGCGTAGTCGCGCACCAGCGACAGCTCGGACATGTAACGGGTCAACCGGGCGTTGAAGGCGGGCCCGGGCGCCATGTCGCTGGCAAAGCTGATCAAGCCTGCTTCGCCGTTGCAGCCGTGCATGGGAAAAGTGATGCCGGAGCGTATGCCGTGGCCGCTCGCCTCCTCGTACATTGCGGCCTGCTCGGTCCGGCTGAACGCTTCCGGTTGCCACACCAGCGGCAGCACGCTGGTCATGCAATGGTGCACGGTCGGATCGACGTGATGCAGTTTTTCCGTTTCGTAGCGGCGGCGCCACGTCTGTGAATAATTACTTTGTAAAAACGACGTTTCCAGATTGGCGTGCTTGGACGGCAAGGCTGCGTACATCACCGATGAAAATCCCAGGGACTCGGCGACATCGAACAATGCTCCGCTCCAAGCTGCTTCCGTGCGGCTTTCAATCAAGCGCAACAGCTGGTTCAGTTCGACCATGATTTCTCCCCTCGCGCCGGCCGAGCCGGCTTGTGCGAACTATTACAAATCCTAGGGGAAATTTAACTGAAAATCAAACTTTCTAAAGGAATAACTATGCACCGCGAATCAATTAACGGATCGTCAAAAAACGTTATTTTTCACATAATGCCGTTTATAATTCGGCAAGCAATCATAAAAGGCTGACGAGCCTGTACAGACAACTTAAGACTCAAGATTAAAGTTGGCATTCCAGCATGCCACGCTAAACGAAAATAAAAAAAATATTTGAGCAGTCGGTATGCGCCGGCGCGCGTAC
This sequence comes from Massilia sp., assembly GCA_028291845.1. Lineage (GTDB taxonomy): Bacteria > Pseudomonadota > Gammaproteobacteria > Burkholderiales > Burkholderiaceae_D > JAFCUW01. The sequence goes on from JAQGNM010000487.1 coordinate 1,172, forward strand.
ACGATTGCGTGTGTCAGTTACGCGACGCCGCGGGCCGTTCGGCGATGCGGTCGCGCCATGCCTGAAGATGCGTAAAACCTTCCGCCCCCGGCTTGAATTTCATTAAACCGCGGCCGAATTCAAGGGCGCAATACGCGGTGATATCGGCGATGGTGAAGCGCTCGCCGGCGACATAGGCATGGCGCCCCAGTTCCTCGTCGAGCCAGCGGGCCGCCTCGCGCATCTTTTCTCCCTGCGATGCGCCGAAATCGGCGAACTGTGGCTGCTCGAGCTGGGCCAGACCCGGATGGGTGTGACGCACGCAGTTGGCGATGGTGGCGAACAGGTGCAGTTCGACGCGGCGGTCGGCCATTTCGATAAAGGCGCGCTCCTCGATATCCTCGCCCATCAGGTTCGGCTGCGGCTGCAGCCCTTCCAGATAGGTGCAGATGGCGCGCGTTTCGCTTAACACCCTGCCGTCGTCGAGTTCGAGCGCCGGCACCCGGCCGAACGGATTCTTGGCCAGATAAGCGTCGCTGCGGTTTTCAAGCGCGGCCAGGTCGATCATCACCTGCTCGATGCCGGTGATGCCTTTTTCGGCGATGAACATGGTGACGCGGCGCGGATTGGGGGCGAAGGTGCTGGTGTAGAGCTTCATCGGGTCTCCTTGAATATGAATTATTTTAAGTTTGCTTGTTCGACTGCCCCATCTCCACCATCGAGCGCACCGCTTTCGCATAGCGCTCGGCGGTCTCGGCCGCATCGGCCGCATCGGCACTCGCGCGAGTCAGGTCGCGTTCCGACGGCGGCTGCAGCAGGCCCAGTTGCACCGCCGGGCGCTGGCGGATCGCCTCGACCCACCGCCGCAGATGCGGCAGATCGTCGATGGCGACGCCCGACCAGTTGTGCGTGCGCACCCACGCCCAGTTGGCGATGTCGGCGATCGAATAGTCGCCGGCCAGGTATTCGTGGCTTTCGAGGTGCTTGTCGAGCACGCGGAACAGGCGCTTGGTCTCGCCCTGGTAGCGGTCGATGGCGGGCTGGATTTTTTCGGGAAAATAACGAAAGAACACATTAGCCTGCCCCATCATCGGACCGATGCCGCCCATCTGGAACATCAGCCACTGCGTCACCCGCGAGCGTCCCTTGCGCTCGGCCGGCATCAACAGACCGGTTTTCTCGGCCAGGTACAGCAGGATGGCGCCCGACTCGAATACCGCAAAATTGTCTTCGGCGCGGTCGACGATGGCGGGAATGCGGCCGTTCGGATTGATCGCCAGGAACCAGTCTTCCTTCTGGGTGTTTTGCTGCAGGTCGAGCGTGTGCAGGGTGTACGGCAGTTTCATTTCCTCCAGCGCGATGGACACCTTGTGGCCGTTCGGCGTGGCGGCGGAATATAAATCGATCACGTGCGCTCCTTGTTTGCCATGTTAAGACCTTGCGATGATAGCCGATTGGCGCCCCCTTGCCGCGTTGACAGCGCCGGTGAATCTCTTTAGATTGCTTTCCTTGTGCCTGCGCGACGGCCTGCCGGACCACCATATTTACGACATATGTACGTCATTGCCGGCGCCTGTATGGACACTGCCGCGGGCAACCACAACCAATAACACCAACCGAGGAACTCAATGCAACGCAGTCCGATCTCCACTGCCGTCCTGTCGCTCGTCATGGCGGCATCGCTCGCCGCCGCCACGCCAGCGGCGACGGCCGCCCCCGTGCTTGCCCCAGCGAGCGGCAAACCGGCAGCCGCCCTGCAAACCACCCAGCTGCCGCGCGGTGTGCGTCCGCTGCACTACGACGTCGCCATCACCCCGGACGCGGCGCATTCGACCTTTGCGGCCAGCGTGGCGATCGACATCGAGGTGCAGGCAGCCACCGATACCATCACCCTCAACGCCACCGATCTGGCGTTCAGCCGGGCGCGGTTAATGGGGGCGACGCTGGCGCCGATCGACGCCAGCGTCGCTGTCGATGCCGCGGCGCAGACCGCCAGCTTCAAGTTCGCCCGTCCCCTGGCGAAGGGCCGCTACCGGCTGGCGCTCGACTATACCGGCGTGATCGGCCAGCAGGCGGTCGGTCTGTTTTCGCTCGATTACGACGGCGCCGACCGCAAGGCGGGTGAGTACCCGGGCGTTAAAAAACGCGCGCTGTACACCCAGTTCGAAAACTCCGACGCGCGCCGCATGATCCCATCGTGGGACGAGCCGTTTTATAAAGCCAGCTTCAGCTTGCAGGCCACCGTACCGGCCGGCCAGACCGCGGTCAGCAACATGCCGGCGGCCTCCACCACCACCTTGCCGGACGGCCGTCAGCTGGTCAAATTTGCCGCCACCCCGAAGATGTCGACCTATCTGCTGTTCTTTGCCCTGGGCGAGTTCGAACGCGCCAGCGCCATGGCCGGCACCACCGAAGTGGGGGTCATCACGACCCGCGGCGGCAAGGACAAGGCCGGCTTCGCGCTGGACGCTTCGAAAGCCCTGCTGGGCGAATACAACAGCTATTTCGGCATACCTTACCCGCTGCCCAAGCTCGACAACATCGCCGCCCCCGGCCGCAGCCAGTTCTTCAGCGCGATGGAAAACTGGGGCGCGATTTTCACGTTCGAATACGCCATGCTGCTCGACCCGGCCATTTCCACCCAGGCCGACAAGCAGAACATCTTTGCCACCGCCGCCCACGAAATGGCGCACCAGTGGTTCGGCGACCTGGTCACCATGGGCTGGTGGGACGACCTGTGGCTCAACGAAGGTTTCGCGTCGTGGATGGAAAGCCGCATGACGGCGCAGCTGCACCCGGAATGGAACACGGCGCTTGGCGCCGTCAACAGCCGCGAAGGCGCCATGAGCCGCGACTCGGTGGCCTCCACCCATCCTGTCGTGCAGCACGTCGAAACGGTCGAACAGGCCAGCCAGGCATTCGACGAGATCACCTATCAAAAGGGCGAGGCGGTGATCCGCATGCTGGAAAACCACGTCGGCGCCGAAGCCTGGCGAAATGGCGTGCGCCTGTACATGCGCAAGCACGCGTATGGCAACACGGTGTCGGACGACTTCTGGTCCGCCATCGAACGAGCGTCCGGCAAAAAGGTGCGCGACGTCGCCCACGATTTCACCCTGCAGCCGGGTGTGCCCTTGATCACGGTGGCAAGCGCCGTCTGCCGCGGCAGCAGCACCCGGGTCGAGCTGACCCAGGGCGAATTCAGCCGCGACCAGCCGAACAAGACTGCGCTGCGCTGGCGCGTGCCGGTGACCTTGCAGGTGCTCGGCAACAGCCGGCCTGTTCACACCGTCGTCAGCGGCGGCAAGGCCAGCGTCGACGTCCCCGGCTGCGCGCCGGTACTGGTCAACGCCGGCCAGAGCGGCTACTACCGCACCCGGTATGCACCGGCGCAATTCGCCCCGCTGGCGGCCGGCTTTGCGGCGCTGGCGCCGATCGACCAGCTGGGGCTGATGGCCGACAGCTGGGCGCTCGGCCTGGCCGGGCTGCAAAGCCCCGCCGATTTCCTCGACCTGGCCGACGCCGTGCGGCCTGACGCCGATCCCCAGGTGTGGGGCAGGATCGCCGGCGTGTACAGCGCCATTCACCAGTATTACAAGGGCGACGCCGCCCGCCAGCAGCGCTTCGACCGCTACGCAGTGGCGCGCCTGTCTCCGGTGTTCGCCAAGCTGGGGTGGGACGCCGCCGCCGGCGAAAACGGCACCGCCGCCAACCTGCGCGGCCAGCTGTTGATCACCCTGTCGAACCTGAACGACAAGGCGGTGGTCGAAGAAGCGCAAAAACGCTACCGCGCCGGCGGCGACCAGGTGCCGGCGCCGCTGCGCCAGGCCATCACCGCGGTGGTGGCGCAGCACGCCGACGCCGCCACCTGGGATGCGTTGCACCGCGCCGCCATCGCGGAAAAATCGCCGATGATCAAGGACCGCATGTACGGCCTGCTGGCCGAGGCCGACGATGCGGCGCTGGCGCGGCGCGCGCTGGCGCTGGCGATGACGGACGAGCCGGGGGTCACCAACAGCGCCTCCATGCTGGCGACGGTGGCCGGCAGCCACCCGGAGATGGCGTTCGACTTCGCCCTGGCCAACATCGACCAGGTCAACGCGCGCGTCGACGCCACCTCGCGCAGCCGCTACTTCCCGCGCCTGGTGTCGTCGTCGACCGAAGCGGCCACCATCGACAAGCTCAACGCCTATGCCGGCGCCAACCTGGCGGCCGGCTCGCGCCGCGACGTCGACACGGCGGTGGCCGGCATCCGCTACCGCATCAAGGTGCGCCAGGAGCGCTTGCCGGCGATCGACCAGTGGCTGATCAAGCACGGCCGATGAGGCGCTCGAGCGCGGCTGCCTGGCTGGCTGCCGTGCTGGCGCTGAGCGCGTGCGCGCCGCCGGCGCCGCCTTCGTTACCGCCGCCGCCCGGGCCGCAGGCCGGACCAGGCGCCGGCTGGGTGATGCCCGCCGCCAGCGCGCAATGGTACCGCCGCCACGCCGCCGCCGGCGGCGCCGTGCTGCGCATCGATCCGGCCGCTTCGCTGATCGTGGCGACGGTGCGCCGCGGCGGCCCGCTGGCGCGCCTGGGCCACGATCACGTGGTGGCCAGCCACCAGGTCAGCGGTTTGATCGCGCCGCAGGCCGGCCGCGCCGATTTCGGCTTCCGCCTCGACCAGTTGGTGGTCGACGAGGCGCCCCTGCGCGAACAGGCGCGGCTCGATACCCAACCGTCCGCGGACGCCATCGCCGGCACCCGCACCAATATGCTGACCAGGGTGCTGGAGGCCGGGCGCTATCCGGAAGTGGCGCTGGTGGTCGACAGCGCGGCCGCACCGGCGCGCCTGTCGGTGACCTTGCACGGGGTGACGCGCAGCGTGCCGGCGCAGGTGACGGTGACGCCGACGGAACAGGGACTGGTCGCCAGCGGCGCCCTGACCTTGCGCCAGAGCGACTTCGGCATCACCCCGATGTCGATCATGAACGGCGCCATGACGGTGCAGGACATCATGGAACTGCGCTACCGGATCGTCGCCACGCGCTGATAGCGCCGCTTACCGCGCTGGTGCCGAACCAGGCTCACGCCGGCGCGGCGATTCTCGAAGCCGACGCAGCAGACGTTTCGGCGCTGCGCGCGGCAAGCCACGCATCGACCAGCGCCTCGGCGTCGGCGCCCGCATGCAAACCCAGCTTGGTGCGCCGCCACAGGATGTCGGCGCCGCTCGCGGCCCACTCGTGGCGCACCAGGTAATCGGCTTCGGCGGCGAACAGCCCGGGGACGATTTGCGGACCGAGGTCGGCGCCGGTGCGGCAGTTTTCCAGCAGGCGGGTGATGCGGGTGCCGTAGGCGCGCGCATAGCGGCGCACCAGCGCCGGCGACAGAAAACTGTAGCGCTGCACCATCGCGGCGGCCCAGCAGTCGTATTCGAGCACGGCGCGCCTGCCTGGCGCGGGGCCGAACAGGTCGCCGCCTGGCAGGCAGGCATTCGCCGTCCACGCGCCATGGCCGTTGCCGAGCGCCGCCGCAATGCTGTCGACGGCGTGCTCGGCGAGCGTGCGGAAGGTGGTGATCTTGCCGCCCACAACAGTCATCAATGGCGCCCGCCGGCCGGCGCCGGCGTCCCAGTTCAATTGGAAATCGCGGCTGGCCGCCTGCGCCGCCTGGCCGGCACCGGCAGCGGCGGCGAGCGGGCGCACCCCGGCGAACGACCACACCACGTCGGCCGGGCTGACCGGCGCCGCGAAATAATGGTTGATCAACTCGCACAGGTAGGCCGTCTCGGCGGCGCTGATGGCGACCTCGTCGAGATTGCCGGCAAATTCGACATCGGTGGTGCCGATCAGCGTAAAAGCGCCTTCGTACGGCAGGGCGAACACGATGCGCCCGTCAGGATGCTGGAAGATATAGCCGTGCGGGTGCTCGAACAGGCGCGGCACGACGATGTGGCTGCCCTTGACCAGGCGCGGCGCGACCTTGTTGTCGCCGCTGCCGTCCTGGTACAGGCGCCCTGCCCACGGCCCGGTGGCGTCGACCAGGCAGCGCGTATTGACGCGGCGCGCTCCAGCGGCCCCAACCAGCAGCGCGCTCCAGTGCAGCGCATGCCGCTCGACGGCGGTGCAGGCGGTGCGGGTGAAGATGGTCGCCCCTTTTTCGCGGGCGTCGAGCGCGGCCAGGGTCACCAGGCGGGCATCGTCGACCCAACCGTCGGCGTATTCGAAGCCGCGCACGAATTGCGCCTTGAGGGGCTTGCCGGCGGCGTGGCGGCGCAGGTCGACCGCCCTGGAGGCCGGCAGAAAGGCGCGCCTGGCCAGGCCATCGTAGAGCAGCAGGCCGGCGCGGATCAGCCAGGCCGGGCGCTGGCCGCGGTCGTGCGGCATGATGAAGCCCAGCGGACGCGAAATATGCGGCGCCGCTTGCAGCAGCCGTTCGCGCTCGACCAGGGCTTTGCGCACCAGGGCGAACTGGTACTGCTCGAGGTAGCGCAGGCCGCCGTGCACCAGTTTGCTGGAGGCCGACGAGGTATGCGAGGCCAGGTCGTCTTTTTCACACAACACCACGCGCAGGCCCCGACCGGCGGCGTCGCGGGCGATGCCGGCGCCGTTGATCCCGCCGCCCACCACCAGCACGTCGCAATCGACGCTTTCAAGCGCTGCTTCAGGCATTTGTTCAGCCGGTCGTTCAGCCATCGAGTTCTCCTGTGTTCGCATGCATGCGCGCTGGATAAACACTGCATCGCGCCGCCATTATGGCCGATTGCGGCGCTGCGGCGGCAGCCGCCGCCGCCTGGGCGCAAACCTCGATGGTGCGCACAATCGCCGCGCTGCGCCGCGCGCTGGCGCAAAACGGCGGCGCTTTGACGCGAGATTTCAAGCCATTGTGGCTTAAAATACGCTGTGGCCGGCACCCCGCCGGCCGCGTCGATCGGATTTCATGCGCGTATTCCTGTTGCTGGCCCTGGCCATGCATTTATTGATGGGTTCAAGCCAGGCCTGGGCCGCGCCCGCGGTGGGTCTCGACGCCGGCGGCTATTTCGACCTGCTCCCCGGCGCCGCCCTGTTCGACGACAGTGGCGGCGATTTTCCGCCTGCCGGCGTACGGGCGGCCGGCGCGCTCGATGCCTGGAGCGCGGCCCAGCGCCGCGCCACCGGCATCGCCGCCACCGGCGGCGCCTACTGGATGGTGACCGCGGTGCGCAACGATACGGCGCTGGAAAACTGGGTGCTATACCCGAACAACACCATGATCGACCGGGTCGAAGCGCGCCTGTACGGCGACGACGGCAGCAGCCAGCGCGTGGTCACCGGCTACCAGGCCGACCACGCGTACATGCTGCACCATGCCGGCGAATTGAAGCTGCTGCCCGGCCACAGCTACCGCATGGTGGTGCGGTTCTCCAGTCCCTATTATGTGCGCGCGCCGCTGTTCGCCATGCACCCGCAAGCGCAGTTCCGCCGCCTGGTGGCGCGCGAGAACGTGGTGATCATCGGCGCGCTGGGCGCTTTGGTCGCGCTGGCCCTGTACAATTTTTTCATCTATTCCTTCACCCGCCGCAGCGCCTACCTGTACTACTCGCTGTACGTGATCTCGTTGGCGATCGCCTGGGCGCTGCCGTTCAACGTGCTGGTCGACGTGTTCGACTGGCGCCTGGTCAAGCTCCATTACGTGCCGTTTTTCCTGCTGCCGGTATTTTCCACCCTGTTCTACCTACGCTTTCTCGAACTGAAAACGCTGGCGCCGCGCCTGGCTGCGCTCAGCCGCATCAACATCGTGCTGCCCCTGCTGCTGCTGCCCAGCTCATTTCTGGCGGTCGGCCTGGCGCACCGGCTGGCCACCGTCATGCTGGCGTTTTACATGGTGCTGGCCCTGGTTTGCGGGATCGTGGCGTGGCGCCGCGGCTTCCAGTCGGCGCGCTATTTCGTGCTGGCCTACATTGCCGTACTCTCGCCCGGCGTGCTGGTGCTGGCGTCGAACATCGGCCTGGTGCCGATGGGCGACATCAACATGCCGATCCTGGCGCTGGTGGGCGGCACTGTCGACGCCCTGCTGCTGGCCTTCGCACTGGCCGACCAGATCCGCCTGCTGAGCGACCAGATGGAGCAGAAGGTTGCCGCTCGCACCGACGAGTTGTTGAAAGCCAACGTGGCGCTCACCACCGCCAAGGAACACGCCGAAGTGGTCAGCCGCCACCGCATCGACTTCCTGTCGGCCATGAGCCACGACATCCGCACGCCGATGGCCGGTGTGATCGGCATGTTGAAACTGGGCTTGCGCGACCCTGCGGTGCGCGGGCGCACCGCAGAATATCTGCACATCGGCCTGCGCAGCGGCGAGTCGCTGCTGGTGATCCTCAACGACATTCTCGACTACTCGAAAATCGACGCCGGCAAGCTGACCCTGGAAACCACCAGTCTGGACCTCGCCCGCCTGACCGCCGACGCCATCGCCATCCTGCAGGGTCAGGCCGAAGCGAAGGGCCTGGTGCTGCGCGCGGCCTTCGAAGAGGACCTGCCGCGCTTCGTGGTGGGCGACCCCACCCGCATCCGCCAGATCCTGGTCAACCTGCTCGGCAACGCCATCAAATTCACCGAGCGCGGCGAGGTGCTGCTGTCGGTGCGCGCCGGCCAGCCGCAAGAGGACGGCGCCATCGCGCCGCTGGTCTTCAGCGTGCACGACACCGGTCCCGGCATCGCCCCCGAGGTGCAGCAGCGCCTGTTCCAGAAATTCGAGCAGGGCGACTATTCGACCACCCGCCGCTACGGCGGCACCGGCCTCGGTCTGGCCATCTGCAAGGAACTGGCCGGCCTGATGGGCGGCGCCATCACAGTGGTCAGCACCCCCGGCGTCGGCTCGCGCTTCGACGTCGCGCTGCCGCTGCCGGCAGCCGCCGGCCCGGTGCAGGCGCCGAAGGATAGCGCCGTCGCGCGCGCCGAGGCTGACGGCGCCCATGGCCGCCGCCTGCGCATCCTGTGCGCCGAGGATGTCATCACCAACCAGATCATCATCGAGGCGCTGTTGAACGCCATGGGCCACGAGGTGGCGCTGGTCGAAAACGGCGTCGACGCGCTGCGCGCGCTGGCCACGCAGGACTTCGACCTGGTGCTGATGGATGGACGCATGCCGGTGATGGATGGCGCCCAGGCCACCCGCATCATCCGCGCCGGCGGTGCGTTGCCGGCCGACGCTGTCGCCGACCAGGCGGAGCCCATCGGCCCGGCGCGCAATCCTGCCATCCCCATCATCGCCCTCACCGCCAACGCCAGCCAGGCCGACTGCCAGCACTACCTGGCAGCCGGCATGGACGGTTTCCTGTCCAAGCCGGTCGACGACGCCGCCCTGCACCAGGTAATCGCGGCGACCATCGCGCGGCTGGGCGGCCGGGCTGCCGCGGCTGCCGCAGCGGACCCTGCTTCAGCACCGGCCCACGACGCCCATCATGAACCGGTCCGCCTGGCCCCCGTGCGCGGCCTGTCGCCCGAACACATGCGCCGCATCGCCTTCGCCTTCCTCGACGAAGCCCCGCGCCGCCTGGCCGAAGCGCGCGAAGCGCTGGCCTGCGGACGCCAGAGCGCCGCCATCGACGCCTTTCACTCGCTCAAAGGCAGCGCCGGCTACCTCAGCTCACCGCGCCTGCAGCAGTTGGCCGCCAGCCTCGAGGTGCGCGCCGGCGCCGGCCCCCTGCCCGCCCACGACCCCGAACTGGCGGCCCTGGCCGCAGCCCTCGACGAAGCGCTGCACGGCGTGCGCGCCACCACGGCGGCCGACCCGATCTTGTAAAATCGTCGCATGGACGACCACGATCACCAGCACGCCCCGCACCCCCGCGCCTGGGTGCGCATGCCCTCCGGCAAACGCCTGGACCTGCTCCTCCCCACCCCCGACGACTGGGCCGACCACGACCTCGCCCTCGGCCTGGCCCGCACCTACCGCTGGGGCGGCCACTCGGCCTGGCCGCTGCCGCTGTCGGTGGCGCAGCACTCGATCAGCGTCATGCTGCTGCGCCGGGCGGCCTCACCTCATCCCCTTTCCCCGCTCGAAGAACTGCGCGAATTGCTGCACGACGCCGAGGAGGGGTTATTGGGGTTCGACTGTATTTCAGTACTCAAACCGTTCATGGGCGACAGTTTTCGAGAATTGACCTTGCGGCTGGAGCAGGCGGTGTTTTTGCGCTATGGCTTGCCGGCGTGGTCGGCGCAAGACCACGCCGCCCATAAACGGGCCGACCGGCTGGCGGCGGCCAGCGAGGCGGTGCACGTGGTGGGCTGGTCGCGGCACGAGGTGCTACATACCTTGGGGATCACGGTGGCGCCGCTGGAGATCGATCCGCTGGTGGCGGTGTATGGGGGCAAGGCGTGGGAGCCGTGGGGGCCGGGGGTGGCGGCGGAGCGCTTCATGGCGCAATTGGGGCGCCTGGCGAAGTTCGTTTAAGGCGGGCCCGAGTAACTGCTGTGCGGCGACAAATTAGCCGATCAGGCCAAGTGAGCAAAGCATGAAAAATCGTTGATCGGGACGGCGTCCGGCGCCTCGAAATTAAATATCGGCAACTTAAAAATCGGCAAATTAAAGATCGTTAATCGCCCGCCAAGCGAGGCTTAACGCGCCATCTTGCAAAGTGGGGCCTTCGATCAAAGACACCTGGAGTCCCTGTCATGCCTCCACGAACCACACCTCGACGCTGGAGCGGTTGCGCCTCAGTGCTGGCAGTTATCGTACTGGCGGGCTGCGGTCCGGCAAAGCAGACCCGGCCGCCGGCGGCGCCCCCGCAAGTCACCGTGGTTGCCGCCCAGCGCAGCGCGGTGCCCGTCACCGTGGAACTGCCCGGCCGCACGACCGCCTACCTTGTGGCTCAGGTGCGGGCACGGGTCGACGGCATCGTGCAAAAGCGCGTCTTCCAGGAAGGCGCCGACGTCAAGGTCAATCAGCCGCTGTACCAGATCGATCCCGCCCAATACCGCGCGGCCTTGAACAGCGCGGCGGCGGCGCAGCAAAAGGCGCAAGCGAACCTGGCCGTGACCACTGTCCAGGCCGAGCGCTACAAGGCGCTCCTCGCCGGGAACGCCGTCAGCAAGCAGGATTACGACAATGCCGTCGCCGCGCAGCAGCAGGCGGCCGCCGATGTCGCCTCCGCCAAGGCGGCCGTGGCGCTCGCCAGGCTCAACCTGGGATACACCGACGTGGTATCGCCGATCAGCGGCCGCAGCGGGGTATCGCTGGTCACCCAGGGCGCCTATGTGCAAGCAGGCGCCGCGACGCTGTTGACCACCGTCCAGCAGCTCGATCCGATCTATGTCGACCTGAACCAGGCCAGTGTCGCCGGCCTGCAAATGCGGCGCGACGTCGCCACCGGCAAGATCAAATTGAATGGCCAGAACCAGGCCAGGGTGACGCTGACGCTGGAGGATGGCAGCCAGTACCCGCTCGGCGGGAAACTCCTGTTCACCGACACGACCGTCGATCCGGCCACCGGCTCGGTAACGGTGCGCGCGCTGTTCCCGAATCCGAAATTCGTGCTGCTGCCGGGCATGTTCGTGCGCGCGCGCGTCGATGAAGGCATCGACAACCAGGCGCTGCTGGTGCCGATCCGCGCCATCAGCCACGACCCGAAGGGCCAGGCGATCGCGCTGGTGGTCGGTGCCGACAACAAGGTCGCGCAACGGACCGTGCAGACCGGCGACATGCAGGGCGATGCATGGGTCGTCACCGGCGGCCTGAAGGACGGCGAGCGGGTGGTCGTCGACGGCGTCCAGAAGGTCCAGCCAGGCATGGCCGTCCAGGCGGTCGACGCGCCCGGCCAGGCCGGGCCGGCGCAGGCCAGCGCGCAGGCCAGCAAATAGGACGGGCTTGACCATGGCAAAATTCTTCATTGGGCGACCGATCTTCGCGATCGTCATCGCCATCCTGCTCATGCTGGCAGGCGGACTGGCCGTCGACTCGCTGCCGATCGAGCAGTTTCCGCCGGTCGCGCCGGCTTCGGTCCAGATTGCGACCAACTACCCTGGCGCATCGGCGACCACGGTGCAAAACACCGTGGTACAGGTGATCGAGCAGCAGATGAGCGGGATCGACAACCTGCTCTACATGGCCTCGACCAGTGACGATACCGGCCAGTCGAGCACGACCCTGACTTTCGGCGCCGGCACCAACCCCGACACCGCACAGGTGCAGGTGCAGAACAAGCTGCAACTGGCGGTGCCCTTGCTGCCGGCCCAGGTCCAGCAGTCGGGCGTGAAGGTGACCAAGTCGACCAATGCGTTCCTGATGGTGATCGGCTTTGTGTCGGCCGACGACAGCATGAACAAGTTCGATATTGCCAACTATGTCGTCTCGAATGTGCAGGATCCGCTCAGCCGGGTCAATGGCGTCGGCAACCTGAGCGTGTTCGGTACGCAGTATGCGATGCGCATCTGGCTCGACCCGACCCGGCTGAATTCCTACGCACTGACCCCACTGGATGTGACGGCCGCCCTGCAAGGCCAGAACGTGCAGATCTCCGGCGGCCAGATCGGCGGCACGCCGGCCGTGCCGCACCAGCAATTGAGCGCGACGATCACCGAATCGACGCTGCTGCGCACACCCGGGCAGTTTGGCAACATCCTGCTCAAGGTATTGCCCGATGGCGCCCAGGTACGCCTGCATGACGTGGCGCGCATCGCGCTGGGCGCCGAGAGCTTCAATGTCGACAACAAGTACAACGGCCAGCCCGCCTCCGGCATCGGCATCCAGCTCGCGCCCAACGCCAACGCGCTCGATACCGCCAACGCCATCCGCTCCCGCATCGCCGAGCTGCAACCATTCTTCCCGCACGGGCTGAAGGTGGTCTACCCGAACGACGTCACGCCGTTCGTCAAAATCTCGATCGAGGATGTGGTCAAGACGCTGTTGGAGGGCATCGTGCTGGTGTTCCTGGTGATGTATCTGTTCCTGCAGAACCTGCGCGCCACGCTGATCCCGTCGGTGACGGTGCCGGTGGTCCTGCTGGGCGCGTTCGGCGTCATGGCGGCACTGGGCTTCACCATCAATACGCTATCCATGTTCGGACTGGTGCTGGCGATCGGCCTGCTGGTGGACGACGCCATCGTGGTGGTCGAGAACGTCGAACGCGTCATGCACGAGGACGGCCTGGCGCCGCTGGAGGCGACCCGCAAGGCGATGGACCAGATCAGCAGTGCGCTGATCGGGGTGGCGATGGTGCTGTCCGCGGTGTTCGTGCCGGTTGCGTTCTCGAGCGGCACGGTGGGGGCGATCTACAGAGAGTTTTCGCTGACGATCGTGGCGTCGATGTTGCTGTCGGTGTTCGTGGCACTGTCGCTGACGCCGGCCCTGTGCGCCCTCCTGCTCAAGCCGCCAAGCGGGGACCCGCACGGCAAGCGGGGATTCTTCGGATGGTTCAACCGCACCTTCGACAAGGGGCGCGAGCAGTATGTGACGGGCGTGCGCAAGGTGGCCACCCGGGCCAAGCGCTGGCTGCTCATTTACGGCGCCATCATTGTCGCCGTGGGGCTGTTGTTCGTACGGCTGCCGACGTCGTTCCTGCCGAACGAGGATCAGGGCTATATCTTCGTGCAGGTGCAGACGCCGCCAGGCGCCACCCAGGAACGTACCGGCACGGCACTGGACGAGGTCAGCAACTACCTGCTGAAGGAGGAAGCGGCCATGGTCGACGCCACGTTCACCGCCAACGGCAACAACAGCGCCGGGCGCGGCCAGAGCCAGGGACAGCTGTTCGTCCACCTCAGGGACTGGAGCCAACGGGCCAAGCCGGAGCTGAGCGCCGCGGCGCTGTCCGACCGCATCATCCAGCGTTTCGCCGCTTACAAGGACGCCATCATCTTTCCCACCAGCCCGCCGCCGATCCGCGGCCTTGGCAGCTCGTCCGGCTTCGACTTCGAGCTGGAGGACCGGGGCGGGGTCGGCCATGCGTCGCTGTCGCGCGCGCGCGACCAGTTGCTGGCGATGGCACAACATGACCCCCGGTTGTCGCAGGTCCATTTCATCGGGCAGGCCGACAACCCTGCCTTCAAGGTCAATATCGACCGCGAGAAAGCCGCCGCCCTCGGCGTCAGCCCGACCGACATCGACCAGGCCTTCTCGACCGCGTGGGGGTCCCGCTACGTCAACAACTTCCTCGATACGGACGGGCGGATCAAGAAGGTGTATGTGCAGGCCGACGCGCCGTTCCGCATGAACCCGGGTGACCTGAAGCAGCTGTATGTACGCAACAGCACGAATACCATGGTGCCGTTTGCGGCCTTCGCCAGTACCGAGTGGACCTACGGCCCACCGCAACTGCAACGCTACAACGGCGTCGAAGCCATGGAGATCCAGGGCCAGGGCGGCCCCGGCCAGAGCTCGGGGCAGGCGATGCTGACGATGCAGCAGCTGGCGCAGAAACTGCCGGCCGGCGTCGGCTTCGAGTGGACCGGGACCTCGCTTCAGCAACAGCAGTCCAGCTCGCAAGCGCCGCTCCTGTACGGTTTGTCGATCGTGGTCGTTTTCCTGAGCCTGGCTGCCTTGTACGAGAGCTGGTCGATTCCGCTGTCGGTCATCATGGTGGTGCCGATCGGCGTGCTGGGCGCGCTTGCCGCCACCAAGTTGTCCGGCTTGTCCAACGATGTCTACTTCCACGTCGGCCTGCTGACCACGATCGGGCTGTCGGCGTAAAACGACATCCTGCTTGTCGAATTTGCGCGTGAACGGCAGGCCCAGGGCGTCAGCGCGTTCAAGGCGGCGCTGGAGGCGGCGCACATGCGGATCAGGCCGATCATCATGACCTCGATGGCTTTCGTGTTGGGCGTGCTGCCGCTGGCACTGGCCCGCGGCGCCGGCGCATCGAGCCAGAACGCGATCGGCACCGGTGTGATCGGGGGCATGCTGAGTGCTACCTTTCTTGCGACCTTGATGATCCCGATGTTCTACGTGGTGGTCAGCAAGCTGGTAGGCAAGTTCAGCAAGCGCAAGCCGCAGCCCGAGCCGGCCGCGCAGGAGCCCGGCGCCACCCAGCTGGCTGAAGGAGGAAAATGAGATGTTCCGCTACAAATATGCTTTGACCGCGCTGCTTGCGCTCTTTGCCGGCGGCTGCGCGTTGCAGCCGGTCTACCACCGGCCGCAAGCGCCGGTTGCGGCCACCTTCCCGACCGGCCCGGCGTACGGCGGCGCGGGCGACACGGGCGGCCCAGCGGCCGCGGCGATCGGCTGGCGCGACTTCCTGGCCGAGCCTCGCCTGCAGCGCCTGGTCGAACTGGCGCTGCAAAACAACCGCGACCTGCGGATCGCGGCGCTGAACGTCGAATCGGTACGGGCCCAGTACCGCATCGAGCGCGCCGCGCTGTACCCGCAACTGAACGCCGGCGCCAGCGGCGCGGTCAGCAGAGGCGCCGGCGTCACCACCAAGCTCTATTCCGCGAACCTGGACGCGTCGTGGGAGCTGGACTTCTTCGGCCGCCTGCGCAGCCTGTCCGCGGCCGCGCTCGAGCAGTACTTTGCCAGTGCCGAGGCACGCCAGGCCGCGCAGATCCTGCTGGTGTCGCAGGTCGCCGACCAGTACCTGGCCGTGCTGGCCTTCGACGACGAGCTGGCGGTGACGCAGAATACCCTGACGGCCGCGCAAGGCTCGTACGACATCGTCAAGCTCCAGTACGACAATGGCGTGGCGTCCGAACTCTCCCTGCGCCAGGCGCGCGTCACCGTCGACTCGGCAACGGCCAACCGCGCCGCCCAGCTGCGGCTGCGCGCGCAGGCCGACAACGCACTGGTGCTGCTGGTCGGCCAGCCGCTGCCGGAAGATTTGCCGGCCCCGGGGCGCCTGGCGTCACAGCCGATCCTGGCCGATATTCCGGCCGGCCTGCCGTCGGACCTGCTGACACGCCGCCCGGACATCCTGCAGGCCGAGGCGCTGCTGCGCTCCGAGAACGCGAATATCGGCGCGGCCAGGGCCGCGTTCTTCCCCAACATCACGCTGACCGGCAGCCTCGGCACGGCCAGTCCCACCCTTGCCGGCCTGTTCGGCGCGGGCAGCGGCGCGTGGAGTTTCATCCCGTCGCTGCTGGCCCCGATCTTCGATGCCGGCGCCAACCAGGCCAATCTCGACCGCGCCGTGGCGCAGAAAGACATCGGCATCGCTCAATATGAGAAGTCGATCCAGACCGCGTTCCAGGAAGTGTCGGACGGGCTGGCCGCGCGCGGCACCTACACCGAGCAACTGGCGGCGCTGCAGAACACGGTCGACGACCAGCAGCGGCGCCTGGACCTGTCCAGCCTGCGCTACACCAGCGGCGCCGACAGCTACCTGAACGTGCTGACGGCGCAGACCGACTTGTACAACGCGCAGCTGAGCATGGTGTCGGCGCGCCTGGGCCAGCTGACCAGCCTGGTCGACCTGTACCGGGCGCTCGGCGGCGGCTGGCTCGAACACAGCGGCGGCGCGCCGCGCCCTGCGCAACCGGGCCAGGCCGCCGGCCAGCGGCCCGGCACCGCCTAGCAGGAAGGAGCAAGCGATGGGACTGGTCGCCTGCTTTTGCCTGATGCTTCTGGTAGCGACGACGGTCATCCACTACGAGGTGCTGCGCTGGTTGACGGCGGCCCTGGCGCTGCTGCGCATCGAGCCGCGGATTAAACCGAGGTTTAAACTCGTCTTCGTCATGGTGGCCGCTTTCGGCGCCCACGCCGCCGAGATTGTGCTGTATGGCGCCGCCTACTATCTGCTCGCCACCCACCTGGGCAGGGGCAGCATGGGGGAGACCGACATCCTCACCTTCCCACGCTGCCTGTATTTTTCAGCCGAGACGTTCACGTCCCTCGGCTACGGCGACGTGGTGCCGCATGGGGATTTGCGGCTGCTGGCAGGCATGGAAGCGCTCAATGGCCTGCTGCTGATCGGGTGGACCACCTCGTACACCTACATTTCAATGGAGCGTTTCTGGGACGCTGGCAAGGATGGAATCCGGAGGGATCATGAAACTGTTAATTGTGGAGGACAACCAGCGCGTGTCCCGCTTCCTGATGAAGGGACTGAGTGAAGCCGGACACACCGCGGATCACGCCGACAACGGGCGCGACGGCATGTTCATGGCTGCCAGCGAGCGCTACGATGCAATCGTCATGGACCGCATGCTGCCGGGCGGGATCGACGGCATTGCCATCATCGAAACGCTGCGCCGCACCGGCAACAAGGTGCCGATCCTGATCCTCAGTGCGCTGTCGGAAGTGGACGAGCGGATCGAAGGCCTGAAAAGCGGCGGCGACGACTATCTGGTCAAACCGTTTGCATTCGGCGAACTGCTGGCGCGCCTCGACGCGCTGGTGCGGCGTTCGCAGGAATCGCGGACCGAGACCAGGCTGACGCTGGACGACCTGTCGATGGACCTGCTGTCGCATAAAGTCATGCGCGCCGGAAAGGCGATCGTGCTGCAGCCGCGCGAGTTCAAGCTGCTCGAATACCTGATGCGCCATGCGAACCAGGTCGTCACGCGCACCATGCTGCTTGAAAACGTCTGGGACTACAACTTCGATCCGCAGACGAATGTGATCGACGTCCATGTCAGCAAGCTGCGGCAAAAGATCGATTCCGGCGGACGCCAGCTGGTGCGGACGATCCGCAATGCCGGCTACATGCTGACCGCCGATGATTAAGCGCCTGCGCTTTTCCGCGCTCAATGTCGCGCTCAGCTTTATCACGGTCAGCCTGGTCGCGCTGGCGCTGTTTGCCACCCCGCTCTGGTATGGGTGGCGCAACACCATCGAGGAAGCCAGGGTCACCTTGCTCGAAGCCGATGCGCGCAGGTTGACCGACCTGTTTGCCGCGCAAGGTGTCAACGCCCTCGATGCCGCAATCAAAACACAAGTCGGCAGCCAGTTCCGACGCACGGACAACATCGTCACCCTGCTCGCCGACCCGGCGCTGCGCAAACGTTCCGGCAACCTGCCGGCCTGGCCGCACGACCTGACCGCGAGCAGCGCAATACAGACGGCGTCGATCCAGGTCGGCGACCGGGTGGCAAGGATCGCGCTGTTGCACAAAACCCTGCCGGGTGGGTATCACCTTCTGGTCGGACGAGAAATCAGCCGGTTCGAAAAGCTCGAAAAACTGTTCTTGTACGGCTTGATCGGCGCCGCCTGCACCGTGCTGACGGTGGGCGTGGCAGGCGGCTTGCTGGTGCGCCGCACGCTGCTTTCGCAAGTGAACGACATCAACCAGGCGGCGTTCGCGATCATGCACGGCAACCTCTCGCACCGGCTGCCGTCCCATCCGGGAGAGAACGAATTGAACGCGCTGGTGCAGACCGAGAACCGCATGCTGGACCAGATCGAGCACCTGATCGAGGGGGTCCGCAACGTCTCGAACGCCATTGCGCACGACCTGCGCACGCCGCTGGCGGAACTGCGTTCGCGCCTCGAGGAGCTGACGGTGACGAGGCCCGACCCGGAACAGACCTTCGCCGAAGTGGACGGCGCCATTGCGGATGTCGACCGCGTCATCGCCATCTTCAACGCCTTGCTGCGCATGGCGGAAATCGACACCGGCGTGCGCCGCTCCGGCTTCGTCGACGTCGATGCCAGCAAGATCGCAGCCGAAGCGGCGGAGTTCTACCATCCGGTGGCGGAGCTGAAAGGCGTGGCGCTGAAGTTCACCTCGAGCGGACCGGCCGACCTGGCCGGCGACCCGCTGCTGCTGGCGCAGGCGGTCGGCAACCTGATCGACAACGCACTCAAGTTCACCGCGGAGAAAGGGACGATCACGGTGGAAACCACGCACCGGGCCGACCGCACGATCGAAATCGCCGTGGCCGACGACGGCCCCGGGATTGCCGACGACGAAAAGTCGAAAGTGCTCGAACGCTTCTACCGCAGCGACGCCAGCCGCGGCACACCGGGCGCGGGATTGGGACTGAGCCTGGTGGCCGCGGTGGCCAGGCTGCATGGCGGGGCGCTGACTTTGACGGACAACCATCCGGGGCTGCGGGCGACGCTGAGATTTCGTTCCTGAGCGAGCTGTCTTGGTGGTACTCGACTTGTTGTCGTGCACGATATGGTTTATTGCTGGAATCGGGCCGGGACTGCTGCGCACAGCTGATCGCGCACAAATCCTGGCTGGCCCGACAGTGGTAAGTACCGGATTTCATGCAGCTTTTTGGGATATCCACATCTTCTGTGGATAACGTTGTGGACAAGGCCCGCTCGACATCGCAAATAGCCCGTATCGGCGGGCATTTGCTTGAACTGCCCATTCCGGAGGCAATAAAAATTATCTTTTATAATCAACGGCTTGGCCGTTTCGCTGAGGGGCCGCGCCACGCGCTATGCGGTAAATTCCTACACGGGCGCCGCGCGGGGGATAAGTCGGGTCCGCTCGCGGCCCGGACACGATTTCATGCAGACTGATTTGCTTTGACAAAGCCCGTGGCCTGACATAGTGTTGGGCCATGCGCGAATACCCACCGAGCGGAGATGAACCGGGGCTGTTTCTCGACGACGAGGAACTGGCGCAGCCGCATGCGACGCCCGCCGCCAACGGCGAGCAGCCGCCGCCGTGGCGCGTCCTGATCGTCGATGACGACGTCGATGTCCACGTGGTCACCAAGTTCGCGCTGTCGACCGCCAGCTTCCAGGGCCGACGCTTGTCGTTCGTGCACGCCTACTCGGGCGCCGAAGCGCTGGTGAAGTTGCGCGACACGCCGGACATCGCCCTGGTGCTGCTCGACGTCGTGATGGAAACCACCGATGCAGGCCTGCAACTGGCGCGCCAGGTGCGCGAGCAATTGCACAACGACCTGGTGCGGATCATTCTGCGCACCGGCCAGCCGGGCCAGGGGGTCGAGCACAACATCATCGTCGATTACGACATCAACGATTTCTGGAGCAAGACCGACCTCACCACGCGCAAACTATTCACCACCGTGATCGCCGGCCTGCGCTCTTACGCCACCCTGGCCCAGGCCGCCGGCAGCCGCGACCGCGCGCTGGCGCGCCAGTCCCAGCTGGAAAAGCTGCTGGCGACGGCGCGCGCGGCGGCGCCCGCCTTCACCATCGATGCCGGCGGCGTCGTCAGCGACGCCAACGAGGCTGCCGCCGTGCTCGGCGGATTCGATCTCGTCGAACTGGTCGGCCGCAAGGCCGCCAGTATCGAGCCGGCGCCGCTCGAGCCCACCGTGCTGGCCGCCATCCGCGCGGCGCTTGCCGCCGACGGCGCCTGGAGCGGCGTGATCGACGTGCTACTGCCGGCCGGCATCAAAACCCTGCGCTGCGCGCTGCGCGCCGAGCCGGGCGGCGCCGTCGCCGGCTTCGCCAGCCCGCTGTACTGAGCGGTTTATTTTCAGTCTATTTCCAGGAATTGCGCGCCTTCTCGCGCACCAGCATGCGCACGCTTTCGGGCATCGGCGTGCGCGCATGGCGTGTCTCGGCGTCGACCCACACGCATTCCTCGAAATGCTTGAGCATGGCCGGCGCCAGGAAGCGGCTGCGCGCGGCGTACACGTGGCGGTCGCCCATCTGCGACTGCTGCTTGATAAAGAAGCGGTTCGGCACCACCAGGTGCAACTGTTCTTTCGCCCGCGTCATCGCCACGTACAACAGGCGGCGCTCTTCCTCGATGTCGGCCGAGCTGCCGGTGGCCATGTCGGAGGGAATGCAGCCATCGACCACATTTAAAACGTGCACCGATTTCCATTCCTGTCCCTTCGACGAGTGGATGGTCGACAGTATCAGATAGTCGTCGTCGAGCAGCGGCGGGCCGGCGCGGTCGCTGGTCGCCTCGGGCGGATCGAGGGTGATCTCGGCCAGAAATTCTTCGCGGCTGCTGTAGCCGCCGGCCAGTTGGGTCAATTGTTCGATGTCGGCGGCGCGCATGGAGGCATCGTCGTGCATGCGCTCCAGGTGCGGCAGGTACCATAGCTTGACCTGTTCGAGGTCGGCCGGCCAGCGCAAGCCCGGCGTGCGCAGGCTGCGGTACAGGGCTGTGAAAGGTTGCCAGTCGCCCAGGCAACGGGGCGGCACGGCGAATTGTTCCAGGGCCGCGGTCGGCTCGGCCGACTCGCCGACGGCGTCGAGTATTTTGCTGGCGGTGGCCGGACCGATGCCGGGAATCAGCTGCGCCACCCTGAAACCAGCCATCCGCCCGCTCGGGTTCTGGGCAAAGCGCAGCACCGCCAGCACGTCCTTGATGTGCGAGGCCTCGAGAAACTTCAGGCCGCCGAATTTTACGAAAGGGATATTTCGCCGCATCAATTCGAGCTCCAGCGGCGCGCTGTGGCTGGCGGCGCGAAACAGCACCGCCTGTTCTTTCAGGGTCATGCCCGCTTCGCGGTGTTCGAGCACGCGCCGGCATACCCAGCGCGCCTGCTCTGCTTCATCCGGGATCAACACCAGTTGCGGCAGGATCGTCGATACCTTGTCGGTCCATAAAGTCTTGGCATGGCGCTCGATGGCCGCGCCGATCACCGCGTTGGAGGCATCCAGGATCGGCTGGGTCGAGCGGTAGTAGCGCTCGAGCGTAATGAGGGCGGCCGGCTGCGAAAACTGGCGCGGAAAGTCGAGGATGTTGCGCACCGTGGCGCCGCGGAAAGAATAAATCGACTGGGCGTCGTCGCCCACCACCATCACCCCGGCGCCGTCCGGTTTCATACCGGTGACGATGGCCGCCTGCAAGCGGTTGGTGTCCTGGTACTCGTCGACCAGCACGTGGTCGAACAAGGCGCCCAGCGCCGCTCCCATCTCCGGGTCGCTTGCCATATCCGCCCAGAACAGCAGCAGATCATCGTAGTCGAGCACGTTCTGCTCCTGCTTGGCGTCGACGTAAGCGCCGAATAGCTTCTTCAGCTCGGCTTCCCACTCCTTGCACCATGGAAAAGTAGTTTGCAGCACGAAGGCCAGCGGCTCGCCGCTGTTGACCACCCGCGAATAAATCCACAGGCAGGTGCCCTGCAGGGGGAAGCGCTTGGCCGTCG
>JAQGNM010000368.1 GCA_028291845.1 Massilia sp.
AAAACGGATAGCCGCCGACGAAACCGCGCGAATTGGCCGACACGAAGTGCGATTGCTGCACGTGGATGCTGGCGCCCTCGCTGTTGGTGATGCGCGGATCGACCTCGAAGGCAGCGCCTTCGGCGCGCTGGGCCAGCACCACCGCTTCCTCGGTTGATATGCGCCATGGGTAGAACAGCTGCAGATCCTGCGGATTTTTTTCCAGCAGTTCCTCGTCGGCCAGGCCGGCGCAGTCGTCTTCGGCGGTGAAACGGGCGATGTTGTAGGCCGCGTCGACGGTGGCGCGCAGGGCCGCTGCCGAAAAGTCGGAGGTGCTGGCGTTGCCGCGCTTCTGGCCGACATACACGGTCACGCCCATGCCCTTGTCCTCGTTTTGCTCGATGGTCTCGATTTTCCCGCGCCGGACGGTGACGGACAAGCCGCCGCCTTCGCTGATGTCGACGGCGCAATCGGTGCCGCCCTTCTCGCGGGCGAAGGCCAGCACGTCGGCGGCGAGCTGTTTGAGCTGGTCCTGGGAGTGGGAAAAAATCGATTCGTTCATGGGGTGTTTTCTTGGACGGGCACTAAAGGAGTTATCATAGCAGTCGTTTACTGTTTTTACCGGACACCTAGCAGGCTGCCGGCCCCTCCTATCATGCCAAATCCAAACCGCGGTTCCGTCGGCTTCCAATCCTCCGAGTTCGAACAAGAATACGAGCGCCCTTCCAAGTCCGAGCTCAAGCGCCAGATGAGCGAGCTGCAGAAGCTGGGCGAAGAACTGGTCGAAGCGCCGCGCGAACGCGTGAAAAAGGTGCCGATGCCGGAGGATGTGCTCGACGCCATTTTGATGTGCCAGACCATCACCAACCACGAAGGCCGCCGCCGCCAGATGCAATTTGTCGGCAAGAAGATGCGCACCCTCGACGAAGAGGAAGTGGCGATCATCCAGCGCACCATCGAGGGCTGGAAAGGCGCCTCGAAGGCCGATACGGCATTCCTGCACGCGATGGAGCGCCGCCGCGACAAGCTGCTGACCGACGACGCCGCATTGCCGAAGCTGATCGAGGAATACCCGCAGCTCGACGTGCAGCATCTGCGCACCCTGATCCGCAACGCCAAAAAGGAGCAGGCCGAGAACAAGCCGCCGAAAGCGTACCGCGAGATTTTCCAGATCTTGAAGGACTTGTCGAAGAAGGCCAAGGCCGATGACGGCGACGAGGAAGCAGGCGAAAAAGGCGAAAGTGAAGAGCAGGAGCGCGACGATGAGTAATGAGATGAACAACGAAATCGTCATCGGCCTGGTCTCGATCTCCGATCGCGCCAGCGGCGGCGTGTATGAGGACAAGGGTATCCCGGCCCTGCACGCCTGGTTGACCTCGGCCTTGACGACGCCGTTTCGGGTCGAGACCAGATTGATCGCCGACGAGCAGGCCGACATCGAACGCACTCTGATCGAGCTGGTCGACGTCGCCCGCTGCGCGCTGGTGCTCACCACCGGCGGCACCGGACCGGCGCGGCGCGACGTCACGCCCGAGGCGACCCTGGCGGTCGGCACCAAGGAGATGCCCGGTTTCGGCGAGCAGATGCGCCAGATCAGCCTGCACTTCGTGCCGACCGCGGTGCTGTCGCGCCAGCTGGCGGTGGTGCGCGAAACCCCTGACCACGCGGCCTTGATCATGAATTTACCCGGGCAACCGAAAGCCATCAAGGAAACCCTGGAAGGCTTGCGCGACGCCGACGGCAAATCGCTGGTGGGCGGCATTTTCGCGGCGGTGCCCTACTGCGTCGACCTGATCGGCGGCCCGTATATCGACACCAATCCGGCCGTGTGCGTGGCCTGGCGGCCCAAGTCCGCCAAGCGCCCGGCCGCCTGAAAGACCCCATGACCAAGTTACTCGAAAATATTGAAATCGAAACGGCGCCCAATCCGAGCGTCGCCATCATCTGGATGCACGGCCTGGGCGCCGACGGCAATGATTTCGTGCCGCTGGTGCGCGAACTCGATTTAACGGGTTTGCCCGCCATCCGCTTCGTGTTTCCCCATTCGGACACCATGCCCGTCACCGTCAACAACGGCTACGTGATGCGCTCGTGGTACGACATCGTTCATTCGGACCTGGGCCGGCGCGAAGACGAAGCGGGCCTGCGCCGCTCGCAGCTGCAGATCGAAGCCTTGATCGAGCGTGAAAAAGCACGCGGCATCCCGGCTTCCCGCATCATCCTGGCAGGCTTTTCGCAAGGCTGCGCGATGACCTTGCAAACCGGCCTGCGCCATCCCGAGGCCCTGGCCGGCATGCTGTGCCTGTCGGGCTACCTGCCGATCGCGGCGAGCGTGGCCGCCGAGCGCAGCGAGGCGTCGTTGAAGACACCGATCTTCATGGCGCACGGCCGCAGCGACGGCGTGGTGCCGATCGGCCGCGCCAGCGATTCGCGCCTGCTCTTGCAGTCGCTCGGCTACCAGGTCGAGTGGCACGAATACCCGATGCAGCACTCGCTGTGCCAGCAGGAGGTCGACGACATCGGCGCCTGGCTGCACAAGGTGCTGCGCGCCCCCTCCCCTTAACGAAAGCATTCATGAAAAAAACCGGACTGGCGAAAAGCGACGCCAAAAAACTGATGGGCCAGATGGCCCAGCCAGGCGCCGCCGCCTTCGGCAACACTGCCGCCCCCGCCGTCGACCGCCGCGAACAGCGCCGCCTCGACCAGGCGGCCGGCCTGGTGCCGTTCGCCGTCAAGATCAACGGGGAATTGGTCAAGCAGCTGCAGGCGCGCGCCGCCGAGCAGTCGGTCGAGATCAATGAACTGGTCGGCCAGCTGCTGGCCAAGGGCCTGGAAGCGTAAAGGAGTGAGCCATGGCTAAAAAGGAAGAGCTGGACGAGGAAACGCTGGCGCTGATCAACTGGTGCATCGAGGTCGAAGGTTTTCTGGTGGCCGGCGGCGCCACGCAAGCGCAGGCGCAGGAACACATCGAAGAGCAGGTCGAGTGGTTCACGGACCAGTTTTATGATGGCTTGACGCCGGAAGAAGCGGCCAAGGAAGCACTGGCGTAATCAGCACGGAAGACGTAAAGCCAAGGGGCGCATGATGCGCCCCTTTGCTTATCTTGAACTCGCTTAAAACTCTTCCCACTCTTCGCCGCCCGCCGTCGCCGGCTGCCTGGCCGCCTTGGCCGGCTTGGCAGTACTGACGGGCGCCGCCGGCGCTGGTTTCACGCGCACCGGCGCCGCCGCGATGGCCCGCACCGGCGCCTCGGCCTTGGCCTTGGCTTTGATCACCGTCGGCGCACTGGCGGCGGCCTGCGCCGCATCGAGTTTGAAAATCGCCACTGCTTGCGTCAAGTGGCCTGCCTGCTCGCGCAGCGAAGTGGCCGCCGCTGCCGCTTCCTCGACCAGCGCGGCGTTTTGCTGGGTCACCGAATCCATCTCGCCGATGGCCTGGTTGATTTGCTCGATGCCGGCTTCCTGCTCGTGGCTGGCGGCGGAAATTTCGCTCATGATGTCGGTCACGCGCGCCACCGAGGCCACGATGTCTTCCATGGTGGCGCCGGCTTCGTCGACCAGTTTCGAGCCGGTTTCGACGGCTGCCACCGAGTCGCCGATTAACACCTTGATTTCCTTGGCGGCGGCGGCCGAGCGCTGCGCCAGGTTCCTCACTTCAGTGGCGACCACGGCGAAGCCGCGGCCCTGCTCGCCGGCGCGCGCCGCTTCGACGGCGGCGTTCAAAGCGAGAATATTGGTTTGAAAGGCGATGCCGTCGATGACGCCAATGATGTCGACGATCTTGCGCGCCGAAGCGTTGATGGCGCCCATGGTATCGACCACCTGCGCGACCACCTGGCCGCCCTTGACCGCCACTTCCGAAGCCGAGCCGGCCAGCACATTGGCTTGCCGGGCGTTGTCGGCGTTTTGTTTGACGGTCGAAGTCAGTTCTTCCATCGAGGACGCGGTTTCTTCCAGCGCGCCGGCCTGCTGCTCGGTGCGGCTTGAGAGGTCGAGGTTGCCGCTGGCGATTTCGCCGGAGGCGGTGGTGATCGAATCGGTACCGCGGCGCACTTCGGCGACGATGCTGTTGAGGCTGTCGTTCATGAATTTGAGGGCGCCCATCAGCTGGCCGATTTCATCCTTGCTGCGCACTTCGATCGGCGTGCTCAGGTCGCCCTTGGACACCGCTTCGGCGGTCCTGACGGCGTAGGCCAGCGGCTTGACGATGGCGCGGGTGGAGATAAAAGCGATCACGCTGCCGAGCACGATGGCGATGCCGCCCAGGCCAAGCATGATGGCGTTGGCGGTCTGGTACATCGCCCTGGCATGGGCGGCGCCAGCGCGCGCATCGTCCTTTTCATAAGCGATGATTTCGTCGATGACCGCAATCGCCGCGGTAGTGGCGGGCGCCGATTCCTTGAGCATGAATTCGGTGGCTTCCTCGCGCTTGCCTTCCATACCCAGGGCGACGGTCTGGTCGACTTTCGGCCTGGCCACGGCGATGGCGGCGTCGAGCTTGGCTATCAAGGCGTTTTCCTCGGCGCTTTGCGGGGTGGCCAGGAACGCCTTCTTGGCCCTGGCGTAGCCGGCGCGCGCCGCCGCCAGTTTTTCCACCTGCATCTTGACGTCACCCGGATCGCTCACCAGCACCAGGTTCGAGACCGCCATCGAGATATCGCGGAAATTGTCGCTGATGGCAATTGCTGCTGAAGTCGCCACGTTCTGGTTGTCGACAATGTCGCTGACCTGTGCATCGATACGGCTCATCGAAACGACGCCGAGTCCGAGAACCAGAGCCAGCAAGGAAAGAATAATGGCAAAGCCGCCGCCGAGGCGCGTTCCAATTTTCAGATTCGCAAACGACATGTTTTTCCTTCTTGACAGTGATGGAGCGCCGCTGCGGCACCCTCCGCCGGAATCGGCAAGGAAGCCATAGTAGGACGCTACTTTCTCACGAGCAAGGAAATTCCATGTTGCAACACATCATTTTTATAATGGCGTGGCGCTATCGCGACGCTGTCAATATGACATTGTGATTACATCGTATTGTCGCGCCGGCTACGCCTGTGATCACTCCGGCAAGATCCACTCGGCGTCCTTCGGCAAGGCGGTCTGGGCGCTGTTCATGATCATGGCGAGGAAGGTGTAGTAGCCGTTCAGGCCCATCAGGTCGACCACGCCATGCTCGCCGAACAGGCGGCGGGCTTTGGCATAGGTGGCGTCGCTGACTTTTTTATTGCAATGCAGTTCGGTGCAAAAATCGATCACCGCCGCTTCGTCCTCGCGCAGGCCGTGCGGGCTCTGGCGGGCACCGATGGCGTCGATGATGGCGCGGTCGATGCCGCATTGGGCGGCGATCGGCGCATGGATCGCCCATTCCACTTTTTGATTCCACTGGCGCGCCGTGACCAGGATCGCCAGCTCCGACAGGCGCGAGCCGATGGCGCTTCTGAAGCGCAGGTATTCTCCCATGCGCTGGGCGTGCTGCATCAGCTCGGGGCTGCGCAGCAGCGGCACGAAGGGGCCGTAGACGGCGCCGCGCGGGCCATCGATGATGGCCTGGGCCACCACGCGCTGGGCATTGGTCATCTGTTCCATCGACAGGGCGCCGAGACGGTCGCTGATTTGTTCGCTTTTTTGTTCGCTTTTTTGTTCACTGTTCATGCGCGCTTCCCTTTCGCCGGCATCGGCGTCGCTTGCACCACCTGCTGTTGTTCACCCAGGCCGGGAATCCCCAGCCGCACGGTGTCGCCGCTCTTCAGATAGCGCGGCGGCGTGCGGCCCATGCCGACGCCGGGCGGCGTGCCTGTCGCAATGATATCGCCAGGTTCGAGCGTCATGTAGCGCGACAGGTAGCTGACCAGGTGCGCCACGCCGAAGATCATGGTGGCGGTGCTGCCGGTCTGCATGCGCTTGCCGTTCACTTCCAGGTACATGTCGAGGTCCTGGACGTCGAGGATTTCATCGGTCGTCACCAGCCACGGTCCCACCGGGCCGAAGGTGTCGGCGCCTTTGCCCTTGTCCCACTGCGAGCTTTGCATCTGCCAGGCGCGTTCGGAGACGTCGTTGACGACGCAGTAGCCGGCCACGTAATCGAGCGCCTGCGCTTCGTCGACATACTGGGCGCGGGTGCCGATCACCACGCCCAGTTCGACTTCCCAGTCGGTTTTTTTCGACCCTGGCGGCAGGCGGATCGGGTCGTCCGGTCCGGACAGGCAGGAAATCGCCTTGGAAAAGACGATCGGTTCGGGCGGAATCGCCATGCCGGCTTCTTCGGCGTGGTCGGCGTAATTGAGGCCGATGGCGATGAATTTGCCGATGCCCGCCAGCGGCACGCCGAAGCGCGGTTGGCCGCGCACCAGCGGCAGGCTGGCGGGATCGATCTTCGAAAGCTTTTTCAGGGCCTGGCGCGACAGCGCGGCCGCGGTGATGTCGTCGACGATGCCGGCCAGGCTGCGCAGCCGGCCGAATTCATCGATCAGGCCAGGTTTCTCTTTGCCGGGACGGCCATAGCGGACCAGTTTCATATTCTGCTTTCAAAGCGATGCCAGGCTGGCATTCTACCTTGGAGCGCAGCAATATGATCAAGCCGATGCAGACGCTCGAGAGCAGCAAGGCGGCGCTGCTGGCGGCAAACAGCAAGTCGTACGAGACGCGGCCCGCCATCGCCGCCACCATGATGCTGGCGCCGCCCGCCTGCGCCAGGGAAAAGCCGACGTTCATGACGGTCCAGTAGCGGCGGTGATTGGCGGCGCCGCCGATTTCAAGGGCGTAGCTCGACGCCGCGCCGACGATCCCCGGCGAAAAAAAGCCGACCAGCAGCGACGACACCAGCAGTGCCCCATCGCCATGCGCAAACAGCGGCAAGGCCACCCCGCACGCTTTCAAGGTGAACCCGGTCAGCAAGGTGGGCGCCAGGCCGATGCGGTCGGCCGCCACCCCGGTCAGATACGGTCCGCAGGCGGCGCCGATGCCGAAACAGGCCCAGAAAAAGCCCGCCTGCAGCAGCGGGCGGTGCAGTTCGGTGGTGATGTAATCGGCCCAGAACAGGGTATGCGGCAGGTAGCCGATGGCGTTCAACGCATACGCCAGCAGCAGCAGGGAGACCGGCAGCGGCAGGCGCCACGCGGTCAGCGCGGTCCGCGGCGCCGGCGCGGTCGGTGCGGCCGCCGCCGCGCTGCCTTTGCCCCAATAATCCCAGCTGGCCGCCGTCATCAGGGCGCACACAGTGCCCAGGGTCAGCCAGGTGGTCGACAGCCCCTGTTCGACCAGCATCGGCACCACGGTGGCGGCGGCGACGATGCCGAGGCCGACGCCGCTGAAGATGATGCCGCCCACGCGGCCGCGCCGGGCCACCGCGGTGGCCGGCAAGATCAGCACCGGCGCCTGCACCATCAAGATGGCGCCGCAGGCGCCGGCCACGGTGCGCCAGGCCAGGCACCAATAGATGCCGCCGCCGCGCCAGCCGCAGGCGAAAAAACTCAGCGACACCAGCAGCATCGCCAGTCTGACCATCTGGCCGGGCGCCAGGCGGCGCGCCAGCAAGGCCGCCACGCCGATGCCGGCGAAATATCCGCCCAGGTTGGCCGCGCCCAGCCAGCCCGCCTGCTGACGGCTGAACCAGTGCTGCTGGACCAGCAGCGGCAGGATGGCGACGTAGGCGAAGCGGCCGATGCCCACGCCGGTGAGGGTGGCGGCCAGGCCGCACAGGCCGGGCCACAGGGCGGTCGGTGCGTGGGCGCGCGTGGCGGATGCGGTCATCGAAGTGTTGAACTCAGTTGCGGCTGAACGCCGGGCAGTTGGCCGGGTCGGTTTCCAGGCGCCGCACCCGCGCCGGCGCTTGCGACTCGAAGCCGAGCGGGCCTGGCGCCGCCGGCGCCCCGCTCTGGCCGATCACCGGCTGCACCACTTCCTCGATCGAATCGATCGAATCGGCCCCGCCCACCCCTTGCAGCTCTTCCTGCGCCAGTTGCAGGCGCAGGTTGCGTTCGGCGATCGCATCCATCATGCGGCCCACCGCGCGGCCAGCATCGACCATGGTGGTGGAGTTGGCGCCCGGGCGCGGCAGCACGAAAGTATAGAATTTGCAGCCTTCGACCAGGGTGCCGAGCGCCCACAGGGTGGTTTGCGAGGCGCCGTCCCGGTCCACCACGTTCATGTTGCGGTCCACCGTGATGCCGCCCGGGTGGAACTGGCCGTTCATGAACGGCCGCACAATGCCGCGCTCGACCAGCTGGCGCATCAGCGGCGACTTGTCTTCCAGCGGCCCGGGCAGCGAGGCGCGCCCGCGCACCAGCACGTTGGCCCGCTCGCTGTCGCCGTCCCAGTAGCCGTTGACGACGAAGGTGGCGCTCGCCTCGTCGAGTTCGCACCGGGCGCCGGGGCCGAAATCGGCGCGCACCACGCCGGCGTCCATCAGCGCCAGCAGCTGGGCAATGCGCTCTTTCGGCGGGCCGACGGCCAGACGGTTCATGATCGGCAAAAATTCGCCCAGCACCCAGCGGTGCGAGTGTTCGTACAAGCCGCCGAAATCGATGGCCGCGCGCACCACGTCGCGCACGTCGCGCAGCACGTCGCAGGCCGATTTCAAGGGGCTGTCGAGGTTGCCCTGCAGCGCGTGTTCGACATCGCGCCACATGTGGCCGCGCAGCCAGTCGTCGAATTGCCGCTGGCTTTTCAGGGCCAGCGGCGGCACCGGGTCGACCAGCTTGGCCCAGGTCAGCTGTTCGCGCTTGTCGACGTGGCGGTCGACCAGGGCCTGGCGCGCACTGGCGCTGTCGGCGGCCAGGAACTCGTTGCTGAACATCAGGGCGGCGATCTTGTCGCGCTTCTGCTGCAGCCAGGCAAAGCAGTAGGCAAATTGCATGTCCGCCCACAGCAGCGGGATGATCTGCTTTTCGAAATCGAGTTGGCCGCCGTCGGACTGGGCGCGCAGTTCTTCGAGCTTGGTAAAGGTGAGGAACTTCGGCTTGTACTGGCCGAACACGCCCTTTTGATTGACGGCGCGCGCCGTCAGCGGCAGGCCGGAGCGCGAATACAGCAAAATTCTCGGCTCCTGGCCCGACGGGCGATAGCGCAGGCGTCCGGCGGGCTGCAGCTTGCCGGCGCTTTCGAACTTGCCGCCGCGGCCCTGGGTCAACTGGGCGATCAAATCAAAGCTGGTCAGTCCCATGCCTTCGATGGCGACGCTGTCGCCGGCCATCACGCTGGAGGTGGCGTTGCGGATCGGGTACGGTTCGAGCACCAGTTGCAGGCGCGGGTTGCGCTGGCGGGCGGCGTCGACCTGGCCGGTCAGCTTCTTCTCGCTGCTCGACAACACTTTACGGGCGTGGCCGGTGGTCAGATAGACGAAATCGGCCGGGAAATTGCAACCGTCGTAGGATACCTGCCAGCGCTGCTTGTCCCACTGCAAATCGTCGACGCCGGCGTAGTTGTGCAGATAAATCGTCAGGTGGGGCGGCGCCATCTTTTTCAAATACTCGAATCCCCAGCGCAAGTAATCGCCGAACAGCGCGCGCGAATAATAGCCGTTGCGGTCGATCTCGATCTTGGCGTCGGTGCCCTTGCCGAGCGCGCTGTTCTTGCTGATGAGCCAATCGGCAAACGATGGGCCGTACAGCAGCGGGCCGGCGCCGCGCACGGTGTCGTCGGAAAACTGGGTCATCTGGCAGGCGACGGTGTTGACAAGTAAATGATCGGCCTGGTCGGTGGTATGGCAGCCCGGACCGAACTCCTTGCTGTCGAACAAGTACAACTCGAGCGGCGTGGCGGAGGCGTCGTTGCGGGCATACGCAATGATGCGGTCGAAAACGGAAATGCCACGGGGACCCAAGCCGATGATCGCGATCTTGTACATGTATTCCTCTTCAGGTGGGATGAAACGGAACTGTCAGGCAGGACAGAGAGATAAACAATTGCCGAGAGGGAATGATAAAAGCGTTTGCGCAGGGGGCATTGAGACCAAACAAACCAAGTCGGGACGGATGAACGCTGTGCACTTGCGCTAACGCAAAAACCGAATCGGCCGGCTGGGTAAAGTGGATACCGTTGTTAAATTTCCCGGAGGAAACATGAAAACCCTGCACACCACTCTCGTCTCCGTCGCGCTGGCCGCCTGTGCCTTCGCCGCTCCTGCGTTCGCCTCGGAGCCCGTCGAGAAAGACGCCATCGCCATGGTGGAAAAAGGCGCCGCCTTCATGAAGTCGTCCAACAAGGACGAGATGATCAAGCGCATCAATGCCAAGGACGCCGACTTTGTCCAGGGCCCGCTGTACCTGACCATGCGCGATGCGAAAGGCGTGATCCTGGCCAATCCCGTCAACCCGGCGATGATCGGCAAGGACCTGGTCGACGTGCCCGACGCCGACGGCAAGCCGTTCCGCCGCGAGATTCTGCAACTGGCCAAAACCAAGGGCAAGGGCTGGGTCGATTACAAGTTCAAGAACCCGGCCAGCGGCAAGGTCGAGGCCAAGACGACGTATATCCAGCTGGTCGGCGACGTCACCCTGGAAGCGGGGATTTACAAGAAGTAAGGTTGTTTAATCTTTTTCGGGAGGCAGTATGCTGAGCAAATTGCGCATTGGTCCTAAATTGTTGTTGGCGCCGGGACTGGTGCTGATTTTGCTGGTGGTTACCGCCGGCAGCGCCTGGCATGGCATGGTGCGCCAGAATGCATCCCTGGAAAACCTGGTGCAGGTGCGGGCCGCGCGCCTGAAGGCGACCGCCGACATCGCCGGCGACGCCAAGTACGCGCATGCGAATATCTATCAGTTGCTGGCGTGGGTCAACGGCAGCTTTGCCAAGGCCAGGATCGATGCCCTCACCGCGGACATCAGCCGCAAGCACCTGGACCTGGGTGCGCAACTGGCGGCGCTGGCGGCGGTGGCCGACGCCAACGAGAAAAAGCTGATCGAAGCAAGCGCAAGCGCCCTGGCGGCGTACCGCAAGAGCGTGCAGCAGACCATCGAACTGGCGCAGGTGGACCAGTCGACGGCGACGGCGTCGATGAGCAAGGCGGAAAAGGAATTCAATGTCCTGCATGCCCAGCTCGATCAACTGGCCTCGCTCGAGCGGCAGTTGTCGGAAACGGCGTTCGCCGCCGCCAAGGCCGACTACCGCAAGCTGGTGATGACGATGGCGGTGCTGGTGCTGCTGTCGATCGGCTTGTCGCTGGTGGCGACCATGCTGGTGCGGCGCGCCATGCTGCGCGATATCCGGGCAATTGCCGATGTGGTTGCCGAACTGGCCGAGGGGCGCCTGGCGAAAGGACAGGCCAACAGCGGACGCGACGAGATCGCGGCCACCTCGCGCTCGCTCGACAACACCATCGAAAAACTGACCGGCAGCCTGCGCTCGATCATGCATTCGGTGCGCTCGATCGACACCGCCTCGCAGGAGATCGCCACCGGCAACCTCGACCTGTCCTCGCGCACCGAGATGCAGGCCGGATCGCTCGAGCAGACCGCCAGCGCCATGGAAACCCTGACCATCGCCGTCAAGGACAACGCCAACAATGCGCGACTGGCCACCGAGCTGGCGGCCAGCGCCTCGACCCTCGCTTCGAACGGTGGCGAGGCGGTCAACCGGGCGGTGGCGACGATGGAGTCGATCAAGGCCAGTTCGCGCAAGATCGTCGAAATCATCGGCGTCATCGACGGCATCTCGTTCCAGACCAATATCCTGGCGCTCAACGCGGCGGTGGAAGCGGCGCGCGCCGGCGAACAGGGGCGCGGCTTCGCGGTGGTGGCGTCGGAAGTGCGGACGCTGGCGCAACGATCGGCGGCGGCGGCCAAGGAAATCAAGGCGCTGATCGCCGATTCGGTGGCCATCATCGACGGCGGCAGCGCCTCGGTCAACGAGGCCGGCAACAGCATGGGCAATATCGTCGCCTCGGTCCAGCAGGTCAATGAAATCATCGCCCGCATCAGCACCGCCAGCAACGAACAGGCCGACGGCATCGCCGAAGTCAATCACGCGGTGGGACAGATGGACGACATGACCCAGCAGAACGCCGCGCTGGTGGAACAAGCGGCGGCGGCGGCGGCCAGCCTGCACGAGCAGGCGATCAATCTGGCGCAGGCGGTGGCGGTGTTTAAATTCGAGGGCGCCGACGTGCCGCAGCAACATCAGCAGCAGCAGAGCACCACGGTGGTCGCGGAAATCGACGAGTTCGAGGCTTTCCACGAGCCGCAGGAGCGGCGTGCTGCCAACAGCGGCATGCGCGGCCGCGGCGCCTCACCTGGACCGGCAGCGGCCGCGCCGCGCGCGCTGCCGGTGCGGCGCCGCAGCTGAGTTGCAGCCGGCGGCAGCGAGGCGGCCCTTGCGAGGGCCGCTTTTTTTGTGCCTGCGATCTAAAACGGTTTGCTCAAGAAGCGCGAACCCTGCAAACCAAAACGCCACACGGTTTCCTGCGCTTTCGAGATGCCGATGCGCGGCCCGGCCACCACCGTCACGGCCTCCGGCGCCGCTTCGAGAGCGAACGGCGGGGCGTCGAGCGCCAGGCCGTAGTGGGCGCGGCTAATGCCGAGCGCCTGACCGAGCTTGCCCGGCCCCGAACACAGCTGGCGCAGCTCCTGCACGCCGCGCCGCGCGCGCATGATGTCGATGCCCGTCATCGGCTCGATCGCGCGGATCAATACGCCGGCGCCGTGGCCTTCTTCGCGGCAGACAAAATTCAGGCACCAGTGCATGCCATACGACAGATACACGTAAGCATGGCCGGGCGGGCCGAACATGGCCGCATTGCGCGGGGTCTGACCGTTGAAGGTGTGCGAGGCGGGGTCGTCGCGGTCATAGGCCTCGGTTTCGACAATTCTGCCGCCGACGCCGTCGACGAACAACAGGGTGCCGATCAGCTGGCGGGCAACCTGATCCGATGGGGCGGCGAAATCAATCGTTACGTGTGTGTTTTCCATGACAACATTGTATTGGCTTATGCGCCACAGTCACGTTTGATTTGCACCGTAAACCACCTTCGGCGGGTGCGGCAAAACGGGGATTGGTCTATAGTTGCTGATATTTCCCAAAAGCATTATTTAAACGATTGTCGTCATGAACATGCACAACCCTGCCGTCGCCGCG
Organism: Massilia sp.; assembly: GCA_028291845.1. Lineage (GTDB taxonomy): Bacteria > Pseudomonadota > Gammaproteobacteria > Burkholderiales > Burkholderiaceae_D > JAFCUW01. The sequence goes on from JAQGNM010000368.1 coordinate 13,041, forward strand.
GCCCAGGCCGCCGATCCGGTCGAAGCGCTGATGAAATCGATCCGCATTCCGCCGCGCCCGAGCCTGCTGGCGGATTTGCAGCGCGAGCTGGTCCTGGACGAGCCGTCGCCGCACGCCATCGGCAGCATCATCGCCGCCGACGTCGGTATGGCCGGCGCCCTGTTGAAGCTGGCCAACTCCTCGTTTTACGGGGCCGGGCGGCCGGCCAAGTCGATCGACCAGGCGATTGCCTTTCTGGGCATGAACCAGGTGGCGGCCCTGATGGCGGGGCTGCTGGCAAGGCAGGCGATCACCACCAGCGGCGCCTCGCTGGCGCAGTTCTGGGAATTGTCGACGCGGCGCGCGCAAGCGATGGTGTTCCTGTCGAAACGCCTGCGCATCGGCGCGCCCGATGTCGCCCACACCTTCGGCCTGTTTTGCAATACCGGCGTGGCCCTGCTGCTGGACCGCTTTGCCGATTACGGCGCTACCTATGAAGCAGCCGCGAACGAGCCGTTGCTGCGCTTTACCGATGTCGAGGACGCGCGCCACAGCACCAACCACGCGGCGATCGGTTGCCTGCTGGCGCGAAACTGGGGCTTGTCGAGCGAGGTCGCGTGGGCGATCCTGCATCACCATGATTACCAGGTGATCGATGACGAGGCCAGCGACGACACCGTGCGTTCGCTGGTTGCCCTGTCGCTGCTGGCCGAACGCGCCGTGCAAGCCTACCAGGGCAGCCTTGATGCGGTCGAATGGCGCAAAGGCGGCGCCCGGGCCTGTGCCTACCTCGGCATGGGCGACGATGAAGTGACCGATCTGGTCGATCAGTTGGTCGACTGCTTCACCCATTAGCAAGAAGCGGGACAAGCCGCCGGCGCGGTCCCACTACAATGGGGTTTTCGACACTCTCGCGCCATGCCCTCCGCCATGCCTTCCGCCCACCCGCCGCTCGACGCCATTTTCTGGAACACCCTGACGGGGCCGCACGCACGCCACGCCAGCGCAGCCGGCGGCGCGCGCCGCTACGCCGCCGGTTTTTCCCCGATCATCGCCTTTGCCGACAACAACCGGCCCGACTTCGACGCGCTGGCGCCGTTTTGCGCGACCGGCGAGGTGTTCTATTGCGAAGGCTGGCAGGGAGCTTGCCCGGATGGCTGGCGCATCGACGCCGAGACCACCATGTTCCGCATGGTGTGGAATCGCGCCGCCGCCACCGCCGACATGGCGCCCGACGCCGTCCGATTGCGCGCAGAACACGCCGAACACGTCACCGCCGCGGTGGCGCTGGCGGCACTGTGCCGTCCCGGCCCGTTCGGCCCGCGCACCATCGAGCTGGGCGATTACTACGGCTACTTCGACGACGGCCGCCTGATCGCCATGGCCGGCCAGCGCATGCGGGTGCCGGGCTACACGGAAATCAGCGGCGTGTGCACCCATCCCGATGCCCAGGGCCGCGGCCTGGCGCGCCGCTTGATGAGCAAACTCATTCACCAGCAGATGCAGCTGGGCGAAGTGCCTTTTCTGCACGTAATGCGTGCCAATCAGGCGGCACACGATTTTTATCTGCGCATGGGATTCGAGGATTACCTGGAGTCGACGGTGCGGGTGCTGACCCGAACCGCTTGATCCGGCAGCGACCGCCGCACGATTAATCCAGCTCGGCCACGACGACGCGGCAGCGTGCTATATCTGGCATTCCTGTTGAATGGAGTGCCGATATGTCCTTCATGCATCGTATTATCTACCTTGTATTGCTCTTGCTGGCGCCGTGGACGCACGCGGCGGCCCCGGAGCCGCCGCCCAGAGAGGCGCGCAGACTCGAGTTGCCCGCCGGCGGCGCCATCGACACCCGCGCATCGATCCAGTTCATCGGCACGGCCACCGTGCTGCTTCGCTTTGGCGGCATCACCATCCTGACCGATCCGAATTTTTTGCACAAGGGTGAAAAAGTCCACCTCGGCTACGGCTTGACCTCGACCCGCCTGACCAATCCGGCCATCGATTTCGAGCAGCTGCCGCCGATCGACCTGGTGCTGTTGTCGCATCTGCACGAAGACCACTTCGACCGCAAGGTGCGCCAGCAACTGCGGCGCGACGTGCCCATCGTCACCAACCTGCGCGCCGCCGCCCACCTCAAGGATGCCGGCTTCATCAACGCCATCGGCTTGCGTACCTGGCAGAAAATCGACATCGTCAAGGGCGCCACCACGATTGCGCTGACCAGCTTGCCGGCCCGGCACGGCCCCGCGGGCGTGGCCGCCCTGCTGCCGGACGTCATGGGCAGCATGCTCGACCTGCGCGACGCCGGGCGTAACTACCGCATCTATGTCAGCGGCGACACCATGATCAGCGACGACGTGACCACTATTCCGCAACGCTACCCCGGCGTCGATCTGGCCGTGCTGCACCTGGGCGGCACCCGCCTGCTCGGCCTGGTGACGGTCACCATGGATGGCGCCGAAGGCGTACGCATGCTGCAGCTGATGGCGCCGCAGCACGCCATTCCCGTCCATTACGACGATTACGATGTCTTCAAGTCGCCCCTTGCCGATTTCAAGAAGGCGGTCGATGCCGCCGGCCTGAGCGGCAAGGTCAGCTACCTCGCGCGTGGCGACACCTACGATTTACCAATAAAAACAAAGGAGGCAAACAGTGAAAAACCTTGAACTCGATGCAGGCATGGCCCTCACCGCCGAAAGGTGCTACCCTAGTAGCACCCTGATCCCGATACGGCCCGCCACCATGTCTACCACATCGCTCAAACTGTCCGACGAACTCAAGCAACGTGCCGCCAACGCCGCCCAGGAACTCGGCATCACGCCGCACGCCTTCATGGTGGACGCCATCCGCCGGGCGGCCGACCACGCCGAGCAACGCGCCGTGTTCGTGGCACAGGCGCAAGCGGCGCGCGCCGAGATGCTGCAAAGTGGCGAAGGCATCGATGACAGGACGGCACGCGAGTACCTGCGCCAGCGTGTGGACGGCAAACAGACTGGCAAGCCGGGCACCACATCGTGGCAAAAATAAGCTATTCGCGCCAGGCGCTGGGCGACCTGGAGCGCATTGCCGATTTTTTGGTCGACAGCGGCGCCGACGCCATGGCGACGCTCGACCTGATCGACGAGGCTGTCGGCATGCTGGCGCGCCATCCCCTGATCGGTCGTCCGGCCGAATCAGGCATGCGCGAACTGGTCATCTCGCAAGGCAAAACCGGCTACGTCGCCCTGTACAGCTGGGAAGCCGATTACGACGCCATTCTGCTGCTGGCAGTGCGCCACAAGCGCGAAGCCGGCTTTTATGAGGTTTAACGTGGTTTAACGAGGTTAATAAGCTAGCGCTGCGCGCAGCTGCATCCAGCGCGCGCGTTTCTCGGCATACGCGAGCGTATAAGCGGGACTGCTCGATGGCAGTTCGAACAGCGTATACCTGGCCGCCCGCGCACCCAACACCTTGATACCCAATTTGGCCGCCGTGCCGCCATTGAAAGCGATGGCGCCGATGGCGGGAAAACGCGCCAATAAACCGGGCAAATCGTTGTCGTCGCGGTCGCGGATCTTGCTGTCCAGACTGCCGTGGCGCTGCGCTTCGGCCACCACGTCCCACAAGCCGACGCCGTGCGCCAGCAAGGTCGCCAGGCGATCCGGGTAAGCCAGCGGCACCAGAGAAACGCCGACCACTTCCGACATCAGCATCCAGAATTTATTCTGCCGGTTGCCATAATATTCCTGCAGCGCCAGCGAACGTTCGCCCGGCAGGCTGCCCAGGATCAGCAAACGGGTGCGCGCGTCGACGACGGGGTCGAAGCAGCGCTTGCGCCCTGCTTGCGCTACTGGATCGGTGATGGGAGGCATGCGGCATTCTAGCCGAAGCGCGGGTGTAGAATTGCCTG
>JAQGNM010000375.1 GCA_028291845.1 Massilia sp.
ACGGCCTCGGCGACCTGGTCGCCGACCGTGTAGACCGGGGTGAGGGCCGACAGCGGCGTCTTCGGCGCCAGCTACATGGTGTTGGGCCTGGGCGACGTCTACCTCGGCGCCCCGTTCGCCACGCCGATTGATCCGCGCCATCTCCTGGTGACGACCAAATACAACCCGGCGCGCACCTGGACGCCGGAAAACGCGGTCGGCATCGGCGGCGCCTACATGTGTGTGTATGGCATGGAAGGCCCGGGCGGCTACCAGTTCGTCGGCCGCACGGTGCAGATGTGGAACCGCTATCGGCAGACCGACAGCTTCCGCGACGGCAAGCCGTGGCTGCTGCGCTTCTTCGACCAGATCCGCTTTTATGAAGTCAGCGAAGCGCAACTGATGCAGCATCGGCAGGATTTTCCGCTCGGGCGCTTCGACGTCAGGATCGAAGAAACCACGTTCTCGCTGGCCGACTACAACCGCTTCCTGGCGAAAGAAAGCGCATCGATCACGCAGTTCAAGGATCGCCAGCAAGCCGCCTTCAATGCCGAGCGCGAGCGCTGGGCAGCGTCCGGCCAGGCCGATTTCGTTGGCGAAGAAGCGGCCGGGCACGACGGCATGGGCGCCGAACTGGCTGCCGGCAGCGAATACCTGACCGCCTGCGTGCCCGGCAGCGTCTGGAAAATCCTCGCCCAGCCGGGTGAGCAGGTGGCCGATGGCGACGTCATCGCGATCTTCGAATCGATGAAGATGGAAATCCCGGTGACGGCAAGCAGTGCCGGCGTGCTGACCGAATGGCTGGTGTCCGAAGGCACGCCGGTCAATGCCGGCCAGGGGATTGCCGTCTTCCAGCGCCAGGTAGAAACCGCATAACACCCCCACTTCACTTACGATTTCCAACCATCAGGAGAACCACCCATGTTGTATCGTCAAATTGCGGTTGCCCTTGCATGTTTCGCCGCCGTCGGTGCGCACGCTGCCGAAGCGGCCGCCCCAAGCCCGAGCTGGACCGGCCACATCGATCTGGTCAGCCGCTATGTGCTGCGCGGCGTCACCAGCACCTATGGTCCGGCAGCGCCCCTGGGCAATGCGGGCGCCGATGCGCCCGAGTCGGACAAGCCGGCATTGCAATGGGGTGCGGACTGGACCGCCCCTTCCGGTTTGTATGCCGGCTATTTCGGCTCGATGATCAACTATTCGTACAAACGCCTGGGCCAATCGTACAGCGACCGCAGCATTGTCGATTTCCAATCGAGCAAATCGGTCGAAAACGACGTGTACGGCGGCTATGCCGGCAAGGCAGGAGAATTCGGCTACAACGTCGGCATGACGGGCTACGTGTATATCAACGGCACCCATTCGAACGCGCTGGAAACCAAGCTGAACCTGAGCTACGGCGACTTCACCGCCGGCGCGCAAACCCTGCTGCAAGATGTCGTGTGGGGCAACAAGGGCGACACCTACTGGACGCTGAACTACGTCAAGACGATCGACTACGCGCTCACCTTGACGACCTCGCTCGGCTATTATTCGTATAACAAGCAAGGCAAGTATCTCGGTTCGACCGACACTGCTTTCGGGGTCGCCTGCGCTGCCGGACAGAGCTTCTTCGACAACGGTTGCCTGGCGGGCAACCGGCCGGTATCGAGCGGCTTCCGCCACCTGATCGTCGGCGTCACCCAGCCAATCGGCAGCACTGGCGCGACCTGGGGCCTGCAAGCCATCCTCGGCGGCGACAACCGCTTCGGCGTCAAGCAAAAGAACCAGCTGGTCGGTTCACTCAGCTACGGTTTCTGATGAAGGGACCCGACATGCACACCACCACACTCAAATGCCTCGGGCGCAGTTTTGCCAGGATCGCCAGACTGGTCCTGTTCACCTTTGCGTCACGCCCGCGGCATGCTAATTGGCCGCTGCTGGAAGCGAAAAAGCGCGAGTAGGGAGCAATTCGCAGCACTTCGCAGCACTGCGCATGTCGGCCTGCCCATCACGGTCAGGCCTGATTTGATTTTATACATTCGTTCGCGAGGCACCGATGGCATCTCTTAAAAATCCTGACAATCAGAACAATTCGAACAATCCGGCTTCAGTGGCCTGGATTACCCGGCTCGACCGCCCGATCACCGACCAGGCAGCCGGCGCCGGTCCGCTGGCCGGTTTGCGTTTTGCGATCAAGGACAATATCGACCTGGCCGGGGTGCCGACGACGGCCGCCTGCCCCGGTTTCGCGTATACGCCAACGCAACACGCCCATGTCGTCGCACGCTTGCTGGCGGCCGGGGCAACGGCGCTCGGCAAGACCAACCTCGATCAGTTTGCGTGCGGCCTGAACGGCACGCGCTCGCCGTACGGCCCGGTACCGAACAGCTTCGACGCCCGCTTCGTGTCGGGCGGTTCAAGCTCGGGCTCGGCGTACCTTGTCGCCACCGGCGAAGCCGACTTCGCGCTTGGCACCGACACCGCCGGTTCCGGGCGGGTGCCCGCTGGCCTGAACAACCTGGTTGGCATCAAGCCCTCGAAAGGCTTGTTGAGCGCGCGTGGCGTCGTGCCGGCTGCCCAGAGCGTCGATTGCGTATCGATCCTTGCGCGCACCATCGGCACCGCGCTTGCCGTACTGCATGCGGCGCAAGGGTTCGATGCTGCCGACCCATTTTCGCGCGCCCTGGCACTCGAACAGTCACCGTTCCCGACGCGGTTTCGTTTCGGCGTGCCCGATACGCTGGCGTTCTTCGGCGACGGCGCGGCCGCGCAAGCGTTCGACGACGCCATCGCGCGCCTGGTCGCCATGGGCGGTATCCGTGTGACCGTCGACTACGCCCCCTTGGCCGAAGTGGCCGGTTTGCTGTACGACAGCGCGCTGGTATCGGAGCGCTACGCCGCCGTGCGCGCATTCTTCGACGACCACGAAGCCGAGGTGATCGAGCCGGTGCGCACCATCCTCGCCAGCGGGCGCAAGTACAGCGCCGCCGACCTGGTCGATGCACAAATTCGCCTGCGCACCCTGGCCCAGCGCGCCGCCCCGATGTGGGACGGCATCGATTTGCTGCTGGTGCCAACCGCGCCGACCCACTACACCATCGAGGCGATGCAGGCCGATCCGGTCGTCCTCAACCGCAACCTTGGCGCGTATACCAATTTCGTCAACCTGCTCGACTACGCCGCCATCTCGGTGCCGAGCAGCATCCGGGCCGACGGACTGCCCTTCGGCATCACGCTGATCGGCCGCTGCGGCGCCGACCTGCAACTGGCCGACCTGGGCCAGCGCTACCATCATGCCAGCGGCCTGACCCTGGGCGCCACCGGCCAGCCCTTGCCAATGCCGGTCGCCGTGTTCACCGAAGCGCCCCCCACCCCAGCGACTGTGCGCGTGGCGGTGGTGGGCGCGCACCTGTCCGGCATGCCCTTGAACTTCCAACTCACCGAGCGCGGCGCCACGCTGGCGGCAAGCACCCGCACCGCGCCGGCGTACCGGCTATATGCGCTGGCAGGCACCGTTCCGCCCAAACCAGGGATGGTCCGGGTGAACGGGGCGGAAGGGACGGCGGTCGAGGTCGAGATCTGGGAAATGCCGATTGCGCAATACGGCAGCTTCGTCGCCCTGATTCCCTGGCCGCTCGGCATCGGCACCCTGACCTTGGCCGACGGTAGCGCCGTGCAAGGCTTTGTCTGCGAGTCGATGGCACTGGCCGGCGCCGAAGATATTTCGCACCACGGCGGCTGGCGCAACTACATGGCGTCGCGCGCAAGCAGCGCCATCAATTCAGGGGAGCGATGATGCACCAGCAGGAAGCGCAAGAACCGCAACATCGGCGCCCCGTCGTCCTGCGCCGCCCGCCAGCAATGATCGCGCTGCCGCCTGAGGCCGCCTGGCCCCTTGCCGACGTGCTGGCGCTGTTCGACCTGCCGTTCAATGAGCTGATCTTCCAGGCGCAGGCGACGCACCGCTTCAATTTCCCGGCCGGCGACATCGAACTGGCGACCCTGCTGTCGATCAAGACCGGCGGCTGCGAGGAAGACTGCAGCTACTGCCCGCAGGCGGCGCGCCACGACACCGGCGTCGAAGCGAAGAAGCTGCTCGGCATCGACACCGTGCTGGAGGCCGCGCGCCAGGCCAAGGCCAACGGCGCCACCCGCTTCTGCATGGGCGCCGCCTGGCGCAGCCCGAAAGAGCGCGACATGGAAAAGGTCGAAGAGATGGTGCGCGAAGTAAAAGCGCTCGGCCTCGAGACCTGCGCCACCCTCGGCATGCTGGAAGAAGGACAGGCCGACCGCCTGAAAAATGCCGGCCTCGATTTTTATAATCACAACCTCGACACCGCACCCGAGTTCTACAACAACGTCATCTCCACCCGCGCATACCAGGACCGCCTCGATACCTTGGGCAAGGTGAGGAATGCCGGACTTAAAGTGTGCTGCGGCGGCATCGTCGGCATGGGTGAATCGCGCCAGCAGCGCGCCGGCCTGATCGCCCAGCTGGCCAACCTGAACCCCTACCCTGAATCGGTGCCGGTCAATCACCTGGTGCAGGTCGAAGGCACGCCGCTGCACGGCCTCGATCCACTCGACCCGTTGGAATTCGTGCGCACCATCGCGGTTGCCCGCATCACCATGCCGAAGGCGCGCGTGCGCCTGTCGGCCGGCCGGCGCCAGATGGGCGAAGCGGTACAGGCGATGTGCTTCCTGGCCGGCGCCAACTCGATTTTTTACGGCGACAAGCTGCTCACGACCGACAATCCGGAAGCGGGCGACGACCGCGCGCTGCTCGAAAAAC
>JAQGNM010000529.1 GCA_028291845.1 Massilia sp.
AGCAGCTGGCCGCAGGTCTGGCCGATCGCACGCCCGACCGCGGTCGAGCCGGTGAACGAGATCATGCCGACCAGCGGATGGCGCACCAGCGCTTCGCCGGTGGCCGCGGCGCCGGGAACCACGTGCAACACGCCAGGCGGCAGGCCTGCTTCTTCGAAAATCTCGGCGATCAACAGGCCACCGCAGATCGGCGTCTGGGTGTCGGGTTTCAGGACCACGGCGTTGCCGAGCGCCAGCGCCGGCGCCACCGAGCGCAAAGCCAGCAGCAGCGGAAAGTTCCACGGGGTGATCACGCCGACCACGCCGATCGGCACCTGGCGCCACTGGTTGCTGCGGCCCGGCATCGACGATGGCAGCAACAAGCCTTCAGGCTGCATCGGCAGCGCCGCGGCCATGTGGATCTGCTCGTAGCTGGCATTGAACTCCCACTCGGCCTTGCCGGTGATCGAACCGGACTCGCGTTTGATCCAGGTGACGATCTCCGGGGCGCGCGCCTGCATCAGCTCGGCCGCTTTGCGGATGATGTGGGCGCGGCGGTCGAACGGCATCGCCGCCCACGCCTGCTGCGCGTCGCTGGCCTGTTGCACGGCACGATCGATATCGGCGGCGTCGGCGATGCCGGTCTGGGCCAGCACCTGCTGGGTGGCCGGCTCCAGCACATCGGCCATGCCGCCGGCAGAGTCGATCCAGCCGCCCGAATAGATCTTGCCGTTCCAGCCATGGGTTGCCTGTGCGTTGCCTGCCTGTGCGAGTGAATTCATGGTGTCTCCTTCTGTTGGTAGTGTGGGTGCGTTTTCAAGCACGAGTGTTGCTCCACTACCTATCGCAAAAGGTGTGCCAACCGGAACTCGCAAAGCAGACAAGACGCAAGTTCTTGATTATTCAAAGATTTTTTCTTGGGACCGAGCGCTGTGGGCGCGCCGTCGAGGTCACGGTGTCGCAAGTTGAACCGGGGTGTCGCAGTCTGCGACAGGCTGACCGGAATTGAATGCCGCCGAGGGGCCATGGCCGCCGATCCTGCGCAGCCCATGATGACGCCTACGCCCAGGCGGCGCTCATACTTTGACCCGGAAACAGACCGGGCGCGAGGGCATCCCCCCTCGAAACGAAAACGCCAACCCGCAAGGGTTGGCGTTCTGTGGAATTGCTGGTGTCCCGGGGCGGGATCGAACCACCGACACAAGGATTTTCGGGACCGCTACTGGTCGCCGCACTCACCAGGCGGCTCATTGGTGTACTTTGTTCCCAGCCATGCCACCTTACGGCTGTATGACGAGACGGTCCTCGACCCGCTTGACGCCCGGTGCCTGCCAGGCGGCGCGTTCGGCTTGTTCGCGTTCAAACCATGAATGCACGGTCCCCTTGAGGACCACTTCGCCGTCGGTGGCATCAACCTGGATTTTTTTCGCATCCACCTCGGCACTGCGCAAGAACGCTGCCTCGATCTGGCGTTTGATTTCTTGCGCGGCGACTTTGGGTTTGACCGTGATCGAGTTGATCACGCCCTTGGCACCCTTGACGCCCCGTACCGACATCTCGGCCTTTTCTTTCTGGTAGTTCCACTCGGTCTCGCCTTCCAGCGTAATCCAGCCGTCCCTGACGATCACCTTGAAGTTCTGGTGCGAATAGGGCATCTGCATCTTCATCGCCTCGACCGCATCGCGCGCGATGTCGGGATCCGGACGCTGGTCGATGCCCGGCAGGCGTACCTCGAGATCGTTAGCGACGCCGACGACCCCCTGCACCCGCTTCACATCGTGTTCGGCCTCGAATTTCTGAAGGTAGCTCGGAATAAACCCCGTCAGGGTGACGACGCCGCCCTTGGCGCTCACCGCGATGTCCTTTGCATCGATGTCGGGGTCCCATCGTAATTCGGCCTCGACATCTCGTTTGATCTCGTCGTCGGTTTTCATCATATCTCCATTCGCTCAGTAGGTAGGAATCTGGCGAAGCTGGCGCTTCGTCGCTTGCCGTCATGCATGCGCCTGTCAGCGTGACGGGGCGCTGCGCATGATCAACCAGCATAGGTGCTCGCGGCGGGTTCCGAAACGGGTAGGCTGTCGCTGACGCCCTAGGCTTGATGTAGATCAAAGCGCCGGTGACTTCGACCCGTGCGCGGCGCCGTCGCCCTTAAAGTCGATGGGCTAAGCAGGAAGGAGGCGTCACGAAACGCCAGGTGTACGAGCTTAAGCGGCCGGGCGCCGAACGCGGCCCGCGCGGCGCAAGGTAGAGACCATCCGGCGATATGTACAACACAAAATATTTCGAGCCCGATCGTCGTGCCACCTGGCTCGAGTTGTTCTTCGACCTGATTTTTGCGGTGACGATCAGTGACGTAACGCATATCCTGAACAGCACGCGCGACGGTCATCTCGACCCGCTCCAGTTCTGGAAATTCGTCCTGGTTTTCATCCCTTTGTGGTGGATCTGGGGCAGCCACACGATGTATGCCAACCGGTTCGATGCGGATGACCGGAAGCATCGGCTGGCAACCCTGCTCATCATGTTCCTGCTGATTATCATGTCAGGCTTGATTGGCCAACGATTCCTGGCCCGCTTTGAGGTCATCATCGTCTGCTACGTCGGTTCGAAATACATCATCGCCATGATGTATTTCGTGTCGAAATACCGGCACAAGGAAAGCGTGGGACTCACAACGGCAGTTGGCTGGGTGACCGTCACTGGCGCCACCATCAGCCTCGCGTCGATCCTGGTCCCGGCGCCACAGCGTTATGGCGTGTTTTACCTTGGAATACTGTTCGATCTGGTCGCGTTCATCTTTTTTTTGCCGCGTCGGCTCCAGGCCATCCCGGTGCATACCGAACACCTGATCGAGCGCGTGGGCCTGCTCACGATCATCATACTGGGAGAGTCCGTCAGCAGCCTGTCCAGCGGGCTGGCCAACATCAACTGGACTGTGGAGAGGCTGCTGATAGCCGCCACCGGCTTCGTGATGATATCGGGCATCTGGTGGGTCTACTTTGACAGTTTTCACCTGCTGACCGAACAGCAGCTCACGACTGGCCATTCGGTCCTGTACTCGCACTTCTTCGTCTTCATCGGCCTGTCGATTCTGGCCAGCCTGATCCGGCACGCGATCCTGGACGACATGGCGGTATCCGATTTCCGCTTACTGTCGGCCATCGGCGCGGTCTGCTTTTTCATAGGCAAGCAGTACGGCTATTTCATGGAGCGTCCGGAGCTGCGGCGCCAGCTGGTCGTCAACACCCTGGCCGTCTACGTGTTGACCGGGTTTGCCCTGCTATTGCCCGGAACCGGTTACATCCTGCTCGGTATGACCACTGCGGTGATTTGCTATGCTTTTCTCAGTCTCAGATACCTGAACGTCCCCCTCGCGCGTCACAAACATCCGCGCAAGGGCGCTATCACGGGCCACCAGCCATGAGCGACACAGCAAATTTTCCAGCCACGATGCGTGGCTGCGCCATCCGGGCGTGAGCGAAGAAGCGCCGTAGTTTTTGTACCGAAAGTGGACCGCACGCCAGGTTTTCTGCCGTTAGAAACAAAAAACGCCAACCCATCGAGGTTGGCGTTTTTTGTTGAGACGTTCTTGGTGGCCCGGGGCGGAATCGAACCACCGACACAAGGATTTTCAATCTTTGGCTCCAATCGATTTGGTTGCCCGTCAAAGTTGCGCTTGGTCGCACATGCCGCAAGGGCTTGGCCGTAAGGTCAATTCGGTGCTGGATTGGGTGGAGCCGCCGTTCCTGCCCTAAGCGGATAACACTGGAATGCCTCTACCGCCACATGGGCGTCCATGAAATCGCGGAATGCCGCGATACGGTCGTCCTCGACCGTGAACACGTGGACCCAGTCGCTCTCGAAATCCAGACCGGTGTCTTGGCCGTCCACGCACTGTGTCCCAGGACGACCACCTTGTTGCCTTGGGCGATGAACTGCTTCGGGGTGAATTCGCGCATCGCCTGCTTTTCGGCGGCCAGTCGAAAACTCCGCGACCTGGTCGCACCCCGTCCGCTTGCCGGTAAAGGACAGGCCGGGCACGGCCGGCAGTTCCCATTCGACCTGCGGTGTCATGCAAGAGAGAACACTTTCGAGGTCGCCGCGCGCGTAAGCAGCGTAGGCGTCTTTCACCAAATCGGTATTCTGCTGCTCGTTCATGATCACCTCCGGTCACGCAATTGGTTGTCCATTCAGTATGCGCCAGAACCTCGAATCCGGGCAAAACGACCGACGCGATTTCCGCATCATCTTCCTGTTGATGACGGTGGCCAGACCCCGTGCGGGTAAGGCGCAGGGTAGCCGCGCCGCTTCGAGTGTTGTCAGAATCTGCCATAGCCTTCCGACACCCATTTGCAGGAGACCACAAATCTTACGTTTTTAGTCAGAGCGGCGATACGTATGCTAAAGCTAACGATCGCTGTTGCATTATTAGTGCTGGCAGCTTTGGCCAGCACGATGACCTACACCGGTTTCCTTGTCGTCGGGGTTTTGGCCGATCAGCTCGGCACGGGTCGGGTCGGCGCGGGACTGCTTCTTGGCGGTCTCTTTGCAAGATTTCCTTGGGTAAACAAAGGTAAGCTACGCATTGTTGGCCTGTTACCTAAACCTGTCCGGCGACCACTCATAGTGAGCTTGCTCGCACTCTGCATGTTGAACTTTCTGTCGCGAGGCGATTACGTGCCCGCCCTGTTGACGGGTTTGCTACGGCTTTTCTTCTTACCTACCCTTGCTTACGAAAAGCTATATTCCATCGAATGTTAGCGTCTGTCTTTAAATTCGCTGGCCGCAACTCTTCCAAAACCACGGATGACACGGTCATTGAAGCTGAATTCAGGGAAAAGAAAGAGTGGGGCTTCATCGCATCGAGCTGCCGGGCACTCCCTTCACGACCAATAACACGAAGGCGTAGACGTGCGCAAACAAAAGCGCCAACCTGCATGGGTTGGCGTGTTGCTGAGACATTCTTGGCGGCCCGGGGCGGAATCGAACGACCGAGACAAGGATTTCAATCCTCTGCTTAGCCTACCGAGCTACCTGGCAAAGGGGCGCAATCATGGCCGGTGTGATTCCCGGCCAATGCCCTCGTTCAGGGTAAGGCCAGTTTCTCAAGCAATTGCTCGCCTTGTGCAGCGTCCACCACCTCGACACGCGCGAACTTCAAATTGTCGTAGCCATGAATACGGCCGACCACCGGCCACCAGTCGTACAGGAAGAGTTGCACCGGCCGCCACATCGCCACCCATCCGTTGTTGGTCAGGCTTTCGCGCGCGATGCGACCAGCCGCGCCCTGGGCCGGGTGGGTGAGCATTTCGGCCGCCAGCAGGCAGGCCGCGACGAAGGCCAGCCCGATGGCCAGGCTAATCCTGCCCTGCCGCAGCAGCTGCCGCAGTTCCGCGCGTACCAGGTCCGACTTGTAGCCGTAGTGGTTGTGGATGGCCTCGGACATCAGGTCGCTCGCGTCTTGCGCTGAATCGAGCTGTTCGACATGGATGGTCAGTTGCAGCCGGCTGCCCCGTGCTATCGGCAGGGCCCAGCCTTCGATGTAGGCCTCGGCCGAACGCGCCAGGTCCTTGGTCAGGAAGGGCGACGGATCGAGCGAATTGAACAATTGCTGAAGCTCGCGAACGCGCAGTTCCAGGGTATGGACGGGGAGGTGGTTGGGTTTCATAGGGTGCAGGGTAACCTGACCTTGGTGTTGGGTGAAACAGGAGTCTTGGCGGCCCGGACCGCAATCGCATAACCGGAACAAGGACTTTTTAATGAGCACCGGCACTTCGCCGGCATTGCCCTACAGAGCCCAGGCGTTTACAACGGGGACATAGAGTCGTTCGAAATTGTCCATGCCGGCCGCAAAGCGACCGCGAACGACGATCTCGGGGCTTGCCAATTGAAGGAAGATCACTTTGACACGGTCGCCTGTCGCCTGCCGCCTGCCACTCTCTAATCAGGCGCAGATAGCCCCGGCCTGACAAGGTAGTTTCAAACGCAAAACTGGTGCGCGCGCATCCTGTTCCACAAACAAAAACGCCAAGCTACGAGGGCTTGGCGTTCTGTTCAAAACTGTCTTGGTGGCCCGGGGCGGAATCGAACCACCGACACAAGGATTTTCAATCCTCTGCTCTACCGACTGAGCTACCAGGCCAAGAGGCGTGATTATAGCTGCGCGAGGGAAAGTCGCAAAGCCCGCGCACGGCGGGCCGGGGCAAGCTTAATCTGGGGTGCGCGGCAAACACTTTCTTGCGACTGTTATAGGGAGTCCATCTCAAGCAGATTTTTTTTGGCGGCACGAAAGGCGCGCCCTACTAGTCCCCGCTTTGGCAGAATGGTGATTCCGGTGGCACGCGAAGCGGTTGCGTCAGCTGCGTTGGCCACCGGATAATTCCCGCAGTGAGGATCAACCAAAGATGCGCCATGACGAACGAACAGAACGACACGCAGGCGCCGCGGTCGGACCAGATTGCGCCGCCGGGCAAGGGCAGCGCGCCAGGGCGGTGATCCAGTGCAGCGCCTGTTGATTGTTGTCGGCGCCGCGCTGGTGGTGGCGGGCCTGGCGTGGCCGTGGCTGCGCCGGCTGCCGCTCGGGCGCCTGCCTGGCGATATCCATGTGGTGAGGGAGGAGTTCAGCTTCCACTTCCCGATCGTCACCTGCCTCGCCGTGTCGGCGCTGGTGTCGCTGCTGGTCTGGCTGTTGCGGCGCTAGGCGCTGAGCGCGCACGGCGCCTGCGCGGTCCGCTACAGTATCTTCCCTGGGTTCATGATTCCCTTGGGATCGAAGGTACGCTTCAGGTCCTCCATCATGCGTATTTCCAGCGCTGACTTGTAGGCGCGCAGGTGTTTGCGCTTGAGCTGGCCGATCCCGTGCTCGGCGCTGAAGCTGCCGTCTTGCCGCGCGACTTCATCGAGGATGATGTCGGTCACCGCATCGCCGCAGCTGGTGAAGTAATCCGGCGCCGCGTCGCGCGGGCGCGAGACGTTGTAGTGCAGGTTGCCGTCGCCGAGGTGGCCGAACACGAACAGCCGCAAGTCTGGAAACTGGGCGAACAGGCGCTGGCGCGCGGCCTCGATGAAGGCGGGGATCCGTTCGATCGGCAAGGACACGTCGTGCTTCAGGTGGGGGCCGTCGACGCGCTGGGCCTCGGAAATATCTTCCCGCAGTTGCCACAGCGCGCAGGCCTGGGCCAGCGAACTGGCCACCGCGACGTCGCTGCAGCATTCGCGTTCGAGGGCATCGCCCAGCGCATTCTCCAGCAGTTCGTGCAAGACTTCCGCTTCGCCGCTGTCGCCCAGTTCGACCAGCACATAGCCGGCGTGCGGCTCGGCGAACGGGCGCCGAAGGCTTGGCGTGACGCCCAGCACCAATTCGAGGCAGTCGCCGGAGAAATATTCGAAGGCATCGATGCGCCCGGCGCAACGTTCGAACATGATCGAGAACAGGTCCAGCGCGTGCTGCGGCGTGTCGATGGCGACCAGGGCCACGGCGCGCGACTTGGTGGCGGGGAAGATGCGCAGCGCGGCCGCGGTGATGATGCCGAGCGTCCCTTCCGAGCCAAGGAACAGCTGCTTGAGGTCGTAGCCGGTGTTGTCCTTGCGCAGGGTACGCAAGCCGTTCCAGATTTCGCCGGAGGGCAGCACCACTTCCAGCCCCAGCACCAGATCGCGCACCATGCCGTAGCGAACGACGTTGACACCACCGGCGTTGGTGGCGAGGTTGCCGCCGATCTGGCAAGAGTCCTCCGCCGCCAGGCTCAGCGGGAACAGCCGGCCGTGCTCCTCGGCGGCGCGCTGCAGGTCGCCCAGGATGCAGCCGGCCTGCACCACCATCGTATTGGCGACCGGATCGACGCTGACGATGGCATTCATCCGGTCCAGGCTCAGCACCACATTGAGCGGATTCTGGTCCGGCGTGGCGGCGCCGCACAGGCCGGTATTGCCGCCGCGCGGCACCACCGGGACACCGTGCGCCGCGCACAGCGCGACGCAGGCGGCAACGTCCTCGGTCGTGCGCGGGCGCACCACCGCCGCGGCCTGGCCATGGTACATGCCGCGCCAGTCGGTGGTCCAGGCGACGAGGTCGGACGGCGCCGTGACGACGCAGTCCGCGCCTAGCTTGTCCAGCAACAGTTGTTGTAACTCATTTGCGTTCAATTTGCGTTCCCTCGATACCAATCTGGCGCTAGCGCCCCGTTGCACCCATGCCGCCCATGCACACATACTTGATGACCTGGTACTCGTCCAGCCCGTAGCGCGAGCCCTCGCGGCCGTAGCCCGATTCCTTGACGCCGCCGAACGGCGCCACTTCGGTCGCGATGATCGCTTCGTTGACCCCGACCATGCCGACGTCGAGCGCTTCCGACACGCGCCAGATACGCGCCATGTCCTGCGAATAAAAATAGGCGGCCAGTCCGAACCGGGTGTCGTTCGCCAGCGCCACCGCCTCGGCCTCGGTGTCGAAACGGAACAGCGGCGCCAGCGGGCCAAAGGTTTCTTCGCGCGCCACTTTCATCGCCACGGTGACGTTGCTGATGACGGTCGGCTCGAAGAAGTTCACGCCTGCCGCCGAACGCTTGCCACCGATTAACAGCGTGCCGCCTTGTTCGAGCGCGTCGCGGACGTGCTCTTCGACTTTGGCGACCGCACGTTCGTTGATCAGCGGGCCCTGGTCGACGTCGATCGCGGCGGCCGGGCCAACCCGCAGCCTGGCCACGGCGGCGGTGAGCCTGCGTGCGAACTCGTCGTACACCCCCGACTGCACCAGGATGCGGTTCGCGCACACACAGGTCTGGCCGCTGTTGCGGTACTTGGAGGCCATCACACCCAGCACCGCGAGGTCGAGGTCGGCGTCATCGAAGACAATGAACGGCGCGTTGCCGCCCAGTTCCAGCGACAATTTTTTCAGCGTATCGGCACTGGCACGCGCCAGTTTCTTGCCCACTTCGGTGGAGCCGGTGAAGGTCATCTTGCGCACCCGATCGTCCTGCAGCCAGGCATCGGCGACCTCGGGCGTACGCTGGCGCGACGCGGTCACCACATTGATCGCACCCGCCGGCACGCCGGCCTGTTCGGCCAGCTTGACGATCGCCAGCGCCGACAGCGGGGTGTCCTCGGACGGCTTGGCGACGATGGTACAGCCGGCCGCCAGCGCCGGTGCGATCTTGCGGGCTAACATCGCGATCGGAAAATTCCATGGCGTGATGGCGGCGACCACGCCGATCGGCTCCTTGGTGACCAGTAATTTGCGCCCGCGCACGGTCTCGGGAACGATGTCGCCGTAGCTGCGCTTGCCTTCCTCGGCAAACCACTCCACGTAGGCGGCGCCGAACGCGACTTCGCCACGGCTCTCGGCCAGCGGTTTTCCTTGTTCGAGCGAGATCAGGCTCGCCAGGTCCTCCTGGTTGGCCATGATCAATTGGAACCACTTGTTGAGGATCGCGGCGCGCTCCTTGGCCAGCAGCGCGCGCCACGCCGGCAATGCGGCATGGGCGTGATCGACCGCCGCCACCGCTTCGGCGGCGCCGCAGTCGGGAACCGTGGCAAGACGCTGCCCGGTGGCGGGGTTGTCGACATCAAATGTCCGGCCCGCAGGCTGGTCAACCCATGCGCCGCCAATAAAGGCTTGCTGCAGCAGGAGGTGGGGATTGTGAAGTTCCATCGGGCGGAGGTTCTTTGTTGGCTGATGTTAATGATTAAAACCATCTTATCAGGTCTTCTGAAAACCAGTCAAGAACATCAAGGGACCGGCCGAGGTGTTGTATATCTGTCGTGCGGAAAGGGGAGGCGGCGCAACAAGCGCTGAAAGGCGGCGAATGGTGACGCGGGAGGTAGGACCGGCGCTGGGTGACTGCTCTGCGCAGGTCGAGAAAGGAGCGGGGAGGGCGCGCGGCGCGGCCGCGATTGCGAACGCACGCGTACTTAGGCCGGCCGCTTGGTAACAGCCGGCGGTGGAGCTTCAGTCCGGGCCGGCGTCGAATCCCAGGCGCCGGCTGGCGCTGCGCAGGTGATCGGACATGGCGGCCCGGGCGGCATCGGGATCGTGCCTGACAATCGCCTGGTAGATGGCGCGGTGCTCGTCATGGGCTTCCTGGCTGACACCGGCCATTGCCGAGTTAGAACGCGCGGCGGCGATACTGGTCGAGATCTTCCCGGACAAGAAGGCAAAGAAATCGCGGAACAAGTCGTTGCCGGTCATTTCGGTGATCAATTCGTGGAATTTCTTGTCGGCCGCGAAACCGTCGGTGCCTTGCTCGACCGCGGCGCCCATCTCCTCGAGCGCGCTGTGTAACTGCTGCACATGCTCGTCGGTGGCGCGCAGCGCGGCCAGCCGCGCCGCGCCTTCCTCGAACACCTGGCGCAGTTCGAATACGCGGCGCAGCACATTGCCGTCGCCGGTGTCCTCCTCGAGCCGGAACGAGCGCGGCTTGTCGGTGCCGGTCACGAACGCACCGGCACCCTGCACGGTATCGATGATGCCATCGTGCCGCAGGCGCGACATGGCCTCGCGGATCACGGCCAGGCTGACGTTGAACATCGACGCCAGTTCCGACCCCGTCGGCAGCCGGTCGCCCGGCTTGAACTCGCCGCTGGCGAGGCGCTGCCTTAGCGCATCGGCAACTTCGTCCGGCAGCGACGGCTTGCGCGCTACCGGTTTCAGATTAAGTTTTTGCATAATGAGCTTTCACTCTGAGCTTTCACTCTGTCATTTTTTCGGTTTCTATCCGCCGGCTATGTCAGCTGGCGCGTTGAACCCGGTCTCCAAAACAATGCTTCTAGTCTTCTGATAACCATCAGAGCAGATTATTGTTGTCAGCTGAAAATCGGCGTGCTACGATTTCCCCGGTCATCAGAAGACATTATAACCGTATGACCGTGTTGTGCAGCAGTCAACGCCAGTGTAAATCAAGCGCCGGTCCCTGCCTGCCGGTCACAGAACGCCTGGCACGGCGCCGCCGACGAGCGGCCCGGCCTAACCCAGATTTGGAGACGAACCGATGTCAGTGAAGGTTATTCATGAAGCGCCCCGCGATGTTCCTTGTATTGCCGAGCCGGATGTACTGGTTGTCGGCGGCGGGGCGGCGGGCATCGCCGCGGCCTGCGCGGCGGCGCGCGGCGGCGCCAAAACGCTGCTGATCGAGCGCTACGGTTTTCTTGGCGGCACCTTCACCGCCGTCACGCTGGGCGGCATCTGCGGCACCCACATGATCGTCGACGACCAGCACCTCGAGCGCGTGGTCGGCGGCCTGTACCTGGAACTGGAGGCGCGCCTGATCAAGCGCGACGGCTTCCTGCAACCTCTGCGCCACGGCAAGATCGTCGGCTCGCCATACGACTCCGAATCGTTCAAGATGGTCGCCGACGACATGATGGCAGCCTACGGGGTGACGGTCCTGCATCACACCTACGCGGTCGCCGTGCAGGCCGAAAACGGCCGCGTGCAAGCGGTCATCGTCGAATCGAAGGGCGGGCGCGGCGCGATCGTGCCGCGGGTGGTGATCGACACCACCGGCGATGGCGACATCGCCGCACGTGCCGGGGCGGGCTACGACGCCATCGAAGGCGGCGAGCGCCAGTTCGGCTCGACCATGTTCCGCTTCACCAACGTCGATGTGGCCCGCGCCAAGGCCTTGTCGCGCCCGCAAATGCGCGAAATCCTCGAAGGCGCCGTCAACGACGGCTACTCCCTGCCGCGCACCACCATCGGCGTGCACATCAACCCGGTCGACAACATCACCCACGTCAACGTCACCAAACTCGGCGACAGCGAAGGGCGGCCGTTCAACCTGATGGATCCGGAACAGCTGTCGGAAGCCGAGCGCACCGGCCGCCGCCAGGTCGCGCTGTATGAAGAAGTGTTCCGCAAATACATGCCGGGCTACGAGAAAGCGCGCGTGGTCGATATCGGCGCGGTGGTCGGCATCCGCGAAGGGCGCCGCGTGCACGGCGACCAGACGCTGCAAGAATCGGATGTGCGCAACTGCGTGAAACCGGCCGACCGCATCGCGGTGACCTCGTGGGCGCTGGAGAAGCACGGCGCCGGCCGCGACACGATCTGGGACTTCCTGCCTGATGGCGAGTGGTACGGCATTCCCTACGGCTGCCTGCTGGTGAAAGGGTTCGACAACCTGGTGGTGGCCGGCCGCAACCTGTCGGCATCGCACATGGCGCAGGCCTCGGCCCGTATCGGCGGCGCCTGCCTGGCGATGGGCGAAGCGATCGGCACCGCCGCGGCCATGTCGCTCTCGCTCGACGCCACCCCGCGCGCGCTGGCGGTGCCGACCTTGCAGGCGCGGCTCGAGCGCGAAGGCGCGATCCTGACCCCTGGCGCCTGACCCGCCCCCTCAACGGATAACTCACCATGAGCACAACTTCCCCAATCGCATCCCGCACCGGCGGCCAGATCCTGGTCGACGCCCTTAAAATCAATCACGTCGAGCACGCCTTCTGTGTGCCGGGCGAAAGCTACCTGCCGGTACTCGATGCGCTGTACGACGCCCGCGCCCAGATTCAGCTGACGGTGTGCCGCCAGGAAGGCGGCGCCGCCTACATGGCCGATGCCTACGGCAAGATGACCGGCCGTCCCGGCATCTGCTTCGTCACCCGCGGTCCCGGCGCGACCAATGCATCGGTCGGCGTGCACACCGCGTTTCAGGATTCGACGCCGATGATCCTGTTTATCGGCCAGGTCGGTTCCGATTGCGTCGAGCGCGAAGCGTTCCAGGAAATCGACTACCGCCGCATGTTCGGCGAGATGGCCAAGTGGGTCGCCAGCATCGACCGCGCCGACCGCATTCCGGAGTTCGTCAACCGCGCGTTCCAGGTCGCGACCTCGGGCCGTCCGGGACCGGTGGTGCTGGCCTTGCCCGAAGACGTCCTGACCGACCTGGCCAGCGTGGCCGATGCGCTGCCGCATAAGCCGGTGCAGGCTTCGCCCGCCGCCGACCAGATCGAGTCGCTGCGCGCCATGCTGGCCAGTGCCGAACGGCCGCTGCTTGTGCTTGGCGGCAGCACCTGGGACGCCGCCGCCTGCGAGCGCGTCGAGCGCGTCGCCGAGCGCCTGCAGTTGCCGGTCGCGGTGTCGTTCCGGCGCCAGGACTTGTTCGACAACCGCCATCCGAATTACGCCGGCGATGTCGGCATCGGCATCAATCCCAAGCTGGCCGAGCGCGTGCGCGGCGCCGACCTGTTGATCGTGGCCGGCGCCCGCCTCGGCGAAATGACCACCGGCAGCTACACGCTGCTCGACCCGGCCAGGCCGCAGGCGCAACTGGTGCACGTGCACCCTGGCGCGGAAGAACTCGGCCGCGTCTACCAGGCCGCGCTGCAGATTAATTCGGGCATGCCGCAGTTTGTCGCGGCGCTTGAGGCGCTGGCGGGGATCGATGGTAGCCGCTGGGCCGGCTGGACGCGCGACGCCAATGCCGACTACCGCGCCAACCTGTTGTCGCAACCGACCCCGGCCGGTTCGTTCGACTTCGGCGCCGCCATGCACTGGCTCAACGAAACCCTGCCGCGCGATGCGATCCTGTGCAATGGCGCCGGCAACTACTCGGGCTGGGTGCACCGCTTCTATCAGTACGGCCGTTTCCGCACCCAGCTGGCGCCGACCAACGGCTCGATGGGCTACGGGGTACCGGCCGCGGTCGCCGCCAAGATCATCGAACCGCAGCGCACCGTGGTCGCGTTCGCCGGCGACGGCTGCTACATGATGAATGGCCAGGAACTGGCGACCGCGGTGCAGTACGGCGCCGCCATCATCATCGTTGTGCTTAACAACGGCATGTACGGCACCATCCGCATGCACCAGGAAATGCGCTACCCCGAACGCATCTCCGGTACCGAACTGGTCAATCCCGACTTTGCCGCGCTGGCGCAAGCATATGGCGCCCACGGCGAGGTAGTGGAGCGGACCGAGGACTTCGCTGCCGCCTTCGAGCGCGCCCGCGCCGCCGGCAAGCCGGCCCTGATCGAGGTCCGCATCGACCCGGAAATCATTACTTCCCGCACCACCATTACAACGCTGCGCCAACGAGCGCGTGCATAGTCAGCAGACCTTACCGAGAGTCAATCATGCAAACCAAAGGAGACAAGATCATGCACAACCCTAAGCAGCCGCCATCGCGCCCGATCCGCAGGAAATTGGCGGCAGCCGCAATCGCTGTCGTGTGCGCCATCGGCGCCGGCGTACCGATGACGGCCTATGCCGCCGACACGGTGCGGGTCGGCCTGAATGGCAACATCAGCGATGCACCGTTCTATATCGCCGCGCGCAAGGGCTTCTTCAAGGAACAGGGCCTGGACGTGCAGCTGGTGCCGTTCGACGCCGGCCCGAAGATGATCGCACCGCTCGGCGTCGGCCAGCTCGATGTCGCCGCCGGCGCTTCCTCCGCCGGCCTGTTCAACGCCGCCGCGCGCAACATCAACATCAAGATCGTCGCCGACAAGGGCTCGCAGCCGCCCGGCTACAACTATGTGCCGATCCTGGTGCGCAAGGCTCTGGTCGACAGCGGCAAGGTCAAAAGCTACAAGGACCTGAAGGGACTGAAGATCGCGGAGGCCGGCGAAGGCAGCGCGATCGGCTCGATCCTGAACGAGGCGGCCAAGCAGGGCGGCTTCACCTACAAGCAGCTCGACCATGTTTACATGGGCTATCCGCAGCACGTGGCGGCGTTGGCCAATGGTGCGGTCGACGGCGCTGTCACCTCCGAGCCGGCCGCATCGCAGGCGGTGGCCAGCGGCGTGGCGGTGCGCTTCTCGGACGACAAGTTGTATCCCTACCACCAGGCCGGGGTGGTGCTGTACGGTGGCGACTTCATTACGAAACGCCCGGAGGTTGCCAAGAAATTCATGGTCGCCTACATCAAGGCGGTACGCGTCTATAACGATGCGCTCAAGGGCGGCCGCTTCGCCGGCCCGGCGGCCAAGGAAGTGATCGACATCATGGTCCAGGACAGCAACCTGAAAAACCGCGACATCTACACCCAGGTGGTTCCGAACGGCCTGAACCCTGACGGCAAGGTCAACATGGACAGCCTGAAGAAGGATTTCCAGTTCTTCCAGGAGCAGGGCTTTTTGAAGGGCAACTCGTCGCCCGCCACCTTGGTCGACAACAGCTTCGCCGATGCCGCCTTGAAGGTGCTCGGCCCGTACACCCCGAAACAATGAGCGGAGTTCCAGCCATGCATACCGAAAGGCCTCTCCTGACTCCGGAGCTGCGCGTCGCCGGCGCGGCGCCCGGGGAGCCGCTTGGGAAGCCGAACCCGGCCAAGATCGCCATTCGCAACCTGAGCAAGCAGTTCCCCACCAAGAACGGCATGTTCACCGCGCTCGACAACATTTCGATCGACATCCCGTCCGGCCAGTTCTTCGTGATCGTCGGCCCCAGCGGCTGCGGCAAGACCACGCTGCTGAGGATCCTTGCCGGCCTCGAGCAGGCCTCGTCCGGCACCGTCGACGTCACTACCGAGCAGCACAACCGGCCGCTTAACTCGATGGTGTTCCAGGGCGATTCGCTGTTTCCGTGGATGACCGTGTATGAAAACGCCTCCTACGGACTGCGCCTGCGCAAATTGCCGGCGGCCGAGATCCGCGACACGGTCGGCCACTACCTCAGCAAGACCGGCCTCACCAAATTCGCCGACCGCTATCCGCACCAGCTGTCGGGCGGCATGCGCCAGCGCGTATCGATCGCGCGGGCGTTCGCCAACGACCCGGAAATCCTGCTGATGGACGAACCGTTCTCGGCCCTCGACGAGCAAAACAAGACGCTGCTGCAGGAAGAACTGCTGCGCATCTGGGAAGAGACCAAGAAGACGGTTTGCTTCATCACCCACAGTGTCGACGAAGCGGTGACGATGGGTGACCGCATCATGGTGATGAGCGCCCATCCGGGCACCGCCAAGACCATGATCGACGTGCCGTTCGAGCGGCCGCGCAACGTGCTGCAGCTGCGTTCGCAGCCGCGCTATGGCGAGCTGGTGTATCAGATCTGGGGCCACTTGCGCGAAGAAGTGGAACGCGCCAAGGCGCAGGAACAGGGGAATTGACGATGGCCATGACCAGCAATAAACGCGAGCAGCTGCTCGGTATCCTGTCGCCGGTGGCCTTGGTGCTGCTGTGGGAACTTGCGGCGCGCCTGGCGTGGATCGACACCCGCTTTTTCCCGGCGCCCAGTTCGGTGGTGGCCACCTTCGGCGAGCTGATCCAGTCCGGCGAACTCTGGCTGCACACCTGGGCCAGCATGCAGCGCCTGTTCTGGGGCTTCCTGGTGGGCGGCATCCCGGCGCTGATACTCGGCGTGCTGATGGGACTGTACCGGCCGGTGCGCGCCGCGATCGATCCGTTGATTTCCGCCACCTACCCGATTCCAAAGAGCGCAATCCTGCCGCTGGTGCTGCTCATCTTCGGTCTCGGCGAAGCGTCGAAGATAGCGATGGTGGCCTTGGGCGTGTTCTATCCGGTGATCATCAACACCATGTCGGGCGTGATCCAGATCGACAAGATCTACCTCGACGTCGGCAAGAATTTCCGCGCCAGCCGGCTGCAGGTATTCCGCACCATCGCGCTGCCGGGCGCGATGCCGTCGATCATGGCCGGCGTCAAGCTTGGCGTCGGCATGGGGCTGATCCTGATCGCGATCTCTGAAATGATCGGCGCCAAGGAAGGCATCGGCTTCATGATCTGGAGCGCATGGCAGATCCTCAGCGTCGAAACGATGTACGTCGGGCTCACCGTGATTGCCGTGCTGGGGTTTCTGTTCAACGTTACCTTGAATGCGGTTGAAGGCGTGATTCTGCCTTGGAGGAACGAGCGCTAAAGACGCGGTTTCATGCTGTAAGCCATAAACGCCAATCTGCAAGGGTTGGCGTTTTTTTTGGTGCGCCGAGCATGGAGGGCGGCACGTAAGGTCGGTGGGGTGGTTTGGTCGATTCACCGACACAACGATTTTCAAAGGCAGGGTCTTGCGTCCGGCGCTTCTCCACGCCCAAGTACCCTCACGCTGTTTCTGCTCACGGGATGCCGGCGGCGAGATTCCTGAAACTCAAATCGGCAGACTTCTGCGAATCCAGCAGTTAGTTGACTAGCTGGCGGTTTACCTCCACACTTTCCAAATAAGCAACCACGTGTGGCACCGTCGAGCACAGCGCTCAAGGTCCGCAATGGACCCAAAAAAACGCGAACAAGCGGAGGATTCACCTGATGCGTCAACGTATTATCGGACTGTGCGCAGTGCTTTTGATGTGCTGTGTTTCCTCTTTCCTCAAAGCCGAGACACTGCCCGGCCTGGCCGTCAGGATCGACGTGCATCATGTAACAAGAGACACGTGGCGCGTCGACTACCGATTCGCCGAACCGGTCACCGCCATCAAGTTTGACTCGGTTGGCGAGCTGCGCCAAAAAGCTTGGAAAGTTGTTACGCCTGGCATGCGCATGAATTTTGATTCCGACCACGACATCATCGATTTCGACGGCAAGCCGTTCAGGTCTGCCAGCATCGAGATCCGCACCTTCGACGGCTTGGCACCGAAGTCCTATGCTCCCTTCAACCGCTTCTCGGATGGGGGAACGGCATTCTTCCTGGCCTTTCTGCAGGGGGAGGTATATCAGGGAACACGTCAGCTTTCGATGCTGGCCGACACCCGCCTGCATGGCCTCGCGCAGGAAAATGTGATCGCGCCGCCACCGAACAAGCGTCTGGCAGGCGGCGAACGAGGCTACGCGTATTTCGGACCAGCCCGCGCCGTGCGCTCGGGTTCGACGCAATTTCTGATCGATCCGGCCACCCCGGCATGGATGCGCGAAACTTTCCTGGACGCAGGGGCGAGGCTGTCCGCCTATTATGAGAAAGCCTACCAGCGCCCGCTGAAGGACGAGTTGCTCATCATGTTGTCCGTGTCGGGATCCGACGCTTCCGGATTGTCAATGAAAGGCGGTGCGGTGATGGGTCAGTTGAGCTACCGCTTCGACGGCAAAGCGACGCTCGTTGATCACCCCAAATATCGCGAAGCGGTGGCCCAACTGGTCGGCCATGAACTGGCGCATATCTGGCAAATGAACATTGCCCGGGGCGGCATGGGCGAGGACGATCCCTGGATCCACGAAGGTGGCGCCGAGGCGATGTCCCTCGATGGCGTGCTGCAGACCGGACTATGGAACGAAGCTGCCGTGGCGGCTTATACCAAACAGAAATCGGCCATCTGCGACAAGCTCGGCAATTCCGTGGATTCGTATGACGGCATCTACGCTTGCGGCTTGGTCCGTTTCAACAAATTGGGCGTCGCCATCGTCCCGCTGTGGCGCACGATGATGGAGGTGACGGAAAACAAGGGCGATGTGTACTCGGCGAGCCTGATCGACGCCATCGTGCTCAAACTGCGTTCGCCACCGAGCGCGGCGCTGCCCAGTGCTGGCGCTGGTCAATAGGTGAGGCGACTTGGAGCGTTAGGCGCTCTTAAACCTGCGGCAGCATGAACCCTGCAAAGAATTCGGCCAAGGCCTGATGCGCATTCAAAGGCAATACAAGAGAGATATACTGATCGGGGCGCACCACCACCAGAGAGCCCTGCTCGCGATCCAGGCCCCGCAGTTCGAAGATGTCCGGACCGTGCTTGAGCCGGGCGCTGAATACCTTTTCGTAATCGTGCATGCGATATTTTCCTTTCTGCGGCCATAGCAGGGCGGGCATAGCCTTCACTTCCAGTTCGGCATGGCCTTCCTGGAACACCGCGCGCAGGTCGAACACGGCGTCGGGATCCTGGCCGGCAGCCGAGTACTTGCGCACCGGCGAATCGGGTGAGTGTTCGAGAAAGCGGCACAGGGCGCGTACGCCACTGTGGTCGTCAGTGGCGCCGTCCCTGCCGGCGAAGGCATAGAGACGCCAGCGTCCGTCGGCCTTGCCTGCATGCCCCAGCTGGACCACCCGGGCGTCGCTGATGCGCACTACTTCAGCCGAGTGAAACCGCGTTCCCACTTCGAAGGCGGTGGCCAGCGCCTGGTGCCTGCCGTCGCCGCAGAGGAGCGAAGCGCCGTATTGCGTGCCGACGCCTGCGGTGTAGCGCAGGTGCCGCTCGAAGTAGGTCTGGAACTCCTTTGGGTCCAGGCCGGCGCCCTTGCCGTCCGCCGGTTTGTCGCTGATCATCCTGGCCCACTCGCTATCGAAGTCGATCAACTGCTTTCCCACCGCCTGGCGCTCGGCATTGTAGCTATGCAGCAGCGCCGGCGCGCATTGCCCGCGCAAGACGGCAGCCAGCTTCCAGCCCAGGTTGAAGGCATCCTGCATCGAGCAATTCATGCCTTGCCCGGCCTTCGGACTATGGGTATGGCAGGCGTCGCCGGCGATGAAGACGCGCGGCAGCTCGCTGCGCTCCCGTCCTGCGATCACGTTGTCGTACTTGTCGCAGATGCGCTGGCCGATCTCGTACACCGACCACCATGCCACTTCCTTCACGTCGAGCTGGTAAGGATGGAAGATGCGTTGCGCTGCATCGATCAGCTGCTCGACCGTGATCTGTCGCTGCGCCACCCGTTCATTTTCGCTGAGCTTGTCCATTTCCACGTACAG
>JAQGNM010000538.1 GCA_028291845.1 Massilia sp.
GCCTGTGGTCGTGGAAGGCCTGGGCGGCGCCGAGCACGATGTTGCCGTAGACGTCGTGCTGGAAATGTTCCTGCGCCTGGTTGCCGACCCGCACAGGCTTGCAGTCGCGGTAGCCGGTCAGGTGGTCCAGCTGCGACTCGGGCAACTCTTCCTCCAGGCCGATGCCGTACAGCGGCTGGATGTGCCCGCCTTTCGCCCGCGCCACCACGTTCGACAGCCAGCGCAGATAATCTTCCATGGTGCCCACTTCGGACAGGCTGTTGAGTGCGCGCACCACAAAAAAGGCGTCGCGCAGCCAGCAGTAGCGGTAGTCCCAGTTGCGGCTGCTGCCGGGCGCCTCGGGGATGCTGGTGGTCATGGCGGCGATGATGGCGCCGGTGTCTTCGTAGAGGGACAGCTTCAAGGTGATGGCGGCGCGGATCACCACGTCCTGCCATTCCAGCGGCAAGGCCAGGCGGCGGCTCCAGGTTCTCCAGTAGCCGACGGTTTCCTTTTCGAACAGGTGGGCGGTGTCGGCGATGCCGTCCGCCAGGGTTTCATCGGGCCCCAGCATGAAGTTGACGGTACGGTCGAGCAGGAAGAACGATTCGTCGAGCACATAGCTGAGCGAGGCGTCGGTGTTCAGGCGCAGGGTCTGGTCCGGGCCGACGTAGCGGATGTGGTGGCTGCCGCGGGTGATGCTGGGGGCTTGCCGGCCCCAGTCGAAGCGCGGGCGCAAGCTCACCCTGATGCGCACCGGGCTGTCCAGCAGCCGCACCCGGCGGATCAGCATCAGGGGATGAAACATGCGGTCGCGGCTCTTGAAGCGGGGGGCGAAATCGGTAATCTCGATGCCGCGCCCGCGGCTGTCGTACAGGCAAGTGCGCAGTACTGCCGTGTTCGGCTCGTAATGCTGCTCGCTGCGCGCGAAGTCATCGATCTCGATGCCCCAGAAACTGCCGTTCTCGCTCGAATCGAGCAGGCCGTTGAACACCGGGTCGCCGTCGAACCGGGGCAGGCAACTCCAGACGATGCTGCCCTTCTTGTCGATCAGCGCGGAAAAACCGCAATTGCCGACCACGCCGCAATCGAGCGAGGCCGGCGCGCGGCCGGCCTGGGTGGTAGCGCTGGCGCTGGCGTCGGCCTTGCGGTCGCCAGCTGTTGTCATGTCCGTCATCCATTTCTCCTTGAAAGCGTGTGTACCACCTGGTCCAGCGCCGTGTACAGGGCGGCCGGACTGTCGATGCGATATTCGGCGATGCTGGGGCCGGGTCCGACCTTGATGCCGGCGCCGCCCGCCTGCTGCACCATGGCAAAGCCGGCTTCGTCTGTCACATCGTCGCCGGCGAAGATGGCAAGGTGGCCGGCGAACGGCAATTCATTCAGAAAATCGCGGACTGCCGTGCCCTTGTCGATGCCGGCAGGCTTGATTTCGGTCACCATCTTGCCCTTTAGCAAAATCGTGCCGGGGCAGTTGCCGACGGCGTCGAGCATGACGGCGTCGACCAGCCGCCCCAGCGCCGGCGCCTGGCGGTAATGCACCGCCAGCGCGCCGTATTTTTGTTCGACCCACAGGCCCGGGTGGCTGGCCGCCAGCAGCTGGGCGGCGGCCAGCACGGGGCTCATGTCGGGAATCGGCGCCTGGCGCACGATGCCGTCGGCGCCGCGCCGTTCCAGGCCGTGCACGCCGGCCACCGGCAGCAGCAGCGGAAACAACATGGTGTCGATCTGCGCGATCGGCCGGCCGGACACCACCGCCAGGCGCCCGCCCAGCAGTTCCTGCAGGCGCGCCAGGGTCGCCACCAGTTGCGCGGTCACCAGCACCTGCTCGGGCCGGGCCGCCAGCTCGACCAGGGTGCCGTCGAAATCGACGAACAGACTGTAGTCGGGCCAGCCGAGCAGCGTGAAGGGACCGCCGTCGGCCGCGCCGATCGCCGCTTCCCCGCTCATCACGCGCGCCGCCGCGCCGCCACGCGGCTGTGCAAGTCGATCTTCGACATCACATGGTCGCGCTGGCGCAGGCGGGCGGCGTCTTGCAGCATGCGCCCGGCCCAGCGGTAGACATTGAAATCCTTGATGCGCCGGCGCATGCTGCGCATCCGCTCGCGCTGCTCGACCGGCGGCATGGTGAGCGCTTTCTGCAAGGCTTCGGCGCCCTGCTCGATGTGGTACGGGTTGACGATCAGCGCCTCGTGCAACTCGCGGGCGGCGCCGGTGAACTGGCTGAGGATCAGGACGCCCTTCTCGTCGTCGCGGGCTGCAATAAATTCTTTGGCCACCAGGTTCATCCCATCGTGCAAGCTCGTCACCATGCAGACATCGGCGGCGCGGAAGTACACAGTCAATTGTTCCTGTTCATGGTGCTCGATTTTCAGGATGATCGGCGCATGGTTGCCGACGCTAAAGCGGGCATTGATGCGGTCGGCCAGCTTGCGCACGCGCGCTTCGAAGTTCTGGTATTCGTCGAGCGACGTCCTGGTGGGCGCGGCGATTTGCACGAAGGAAAATCTGCCGATCAGCGACGGCTCCAGTTCCAGCAGGCGCTCGACGGCATCGAAACGCTCGATGATGCCCTTGGTGTAATCGAGGCGGTCGACGCCGATGCCGATCATGTGGTCAAGCGGCAAGCCGAGGCTGGTGCGCACCCGCGCGCGGCATTCGGCGACGCTGAGGGCGTCGGGGTCGGGCTCGGGCCAGGCGATCGAAATCGGATATTGCGCCACCTGGGTCAACTGGCCGCCATAGCTGATGGTCGAGGCCTCCTGCTCGATGCGCGTTTCCAGGTAACGGTCGACGGTGTCGAGGAAGTTCTTGCGGTGGAACGGCGTGTGAAAGCCGAGAATCGTGCTACCCAGCATGCCATCGAGGATTTCTTCGCGCCATGGGCAGATGCCGAACGATTCCGAGTTCGGCCAGGGGATGTGCCAGAAGGTGATGATCGTCGCCTTCGGCAGCACCGCCCGCACCATGCGCGGAAGCAATGCAAAGTGGTAATCCTGCACCAGCACCACCGGGTTGTCGGTGGTGGCCTCGGCGATTACGGCGTCGGCGAAGCGCTGATTGACCTTGACGTACTGGTCCCAGTCGCTCGAGCGGAACACCGGCCGCACGTGGGCGATATGGCAGAGCGGCCATAAGCCTTCGTTGGCGAAGCCGTAATAGTAGCCCTGCTCTTCCTCGGGCGACAGCCATACCCTCCTCAAGGTGTAGCTCGGATGGTCGGGCGGCACCCGCACGTGGGCGTGGCGGTCCACGGTCTGGTGATCGGCCGAACCCGCGCCGTGGGCGATCCAGGTGCCGGAGCAGGCCCGCATCACCGCCTCGACCGCCGTCACCAGGCCGCTGGCCGGGCGCCGCACTTCGATGCCGCCGTCGGGCTTGAACTCGTGAATATACGGCTCGCGGTTCGACACCACCAGCACCTGGTCGCCGGCCAGATCCTGCTGCAGCAAATCCTTCAAGGTGTCGCCGGTCCACTCGATACCGGTGCCGGTGCCTGAGCCGGAGTCGCTCTGGCGCTCGAAATGGTAGTCGCGCAGCATCTGGCGCACGTCGCCCGCCAGCGGCTGCATGTCGGGCGGGGTTTCGACCTTGGCGCGCGGCATCAGTTCGCCGCGCAGTACTTCCTTGACGCCATTGATCCAGCCGCGCCAGCTGAGGTGGGCGACCAGCACCGTGATCAGCGAAATGGCCAGCGCCAGCAAGGCGAAGAAGCCGAGAATGTATTTCTTGGTATCGGCGCTGCGGCGCTCGATGAAACTCATGTCGTGCACCAGGATCAGGCGGCCCATGTCGACGCCATCCTGCATCAGTTCGCTCTCGGCCACGTGCACCGGTCCTTGCGGCAGGCGCACCAGCGATTTTTTCTCCGGATCGCCCACCAGCGGATGCCAGCAGCCCAGCGACACCGGGTAAGTTGCCGTCTTGTAGCGCAATACGCCCTTGGGATCACAAAAGGCAACCGCGTACAGGCGCTCGTCCTGGATGGCGCGGTCGAACAACTGGTTGATGCGCCCGCTCGCCTTTTGCGGCAGGTATTCGAGCAGCGGGTCTTGCAGGGTGCGCGCCAGCAATTGCGAACGCATGTCCAGGTCGCGCACGAACCAGCGCACGGTGAAGTTGTCCATCAGCGGAATCACCAGGTAGCCGAACAGGGCGAGAACAAGCGCGAGCGGAACAATAAAACGGAGCGACAAGCCTATGGAACGAAATTTCATACACATCCTTCAAACAAAAGTAACAAGCTGCTTTTGTCTGGATCGGTCAAACAATCCGGGCGGTGCCGGCGAATTTTTAAGGAGAGGGCAGCCCGATTCTGCGCGGGAGTCGCCTCGATGATGTCTCGGTTGGTGTGCCCACGGGCACGCGAGTACGCATAAGCATGCATGCAAATGCAGTTATGTTTAACGCAATTTTACATCATCCAGGATGAATGGCGCGCACGTCTGTATTGGCGGCGAAGCGATGGCGCAGTTGATGGCGAACTTGATGGCAAACCTGCGGCGCCGGACGGCGCCGCGCCGGGTTTTACAGTTTGACGGACAGCCCGGCGGTCAGGCTGAGGTGCGGTGTAAAGTGGTTCAGGCCGCCGAGGATGCCGGCATCGACCTGGGCGTTCGGACTCAACAGGTATGTGCTGCCGAAGCCGGCCGCCACTCGCGAGCCGCCGTCGCGGGCGTGGGCGATGCGCGGGGCGGCCAGTTCGACGTAGCTGTGCACGCGCGGGTTCCAGTCCCTGCCCAGCACGACGCCGAAGATGCCGCTGGTGAAGCGCTCGCCATTGTCGTTGCGTGCGCTGGCCAGGCCCGGCATCACGCCCAGGCTCAGTTCGTGGGGCAGATCCCACTCGGCAACGCCGCGCAGCGACATTTCCACGCCGCCGTTGTGGAGTCGCCGCGCACCGCTCGGCACCACCGCATTGACGCGCACGGCCAGCGCCGGTGCGCCATCGGCACTGTCGCGCACATGCCATTTCAGGCCCAGCGCGCTGTCGGCCATGCCGCTGGCGTCCTGCACATCGAGGCCGCGCGACCAGCTGTGGGTGGCGCCGTCGGTCTCGACGCGCAGCTCGACGGTGTCGTTCAGGCCGAAGCGCAACAGGGTCGGCGTAGTGACGCTGCGCTCGGTGACGCCGTCGCGGCGGCTGCGTTCGAAGGCGCCGGCAGTCTCGATCTGCACGCGGCCCTTGCCGACCACTGCGCTGGAATCGACAAAATCCGGGCGGTCGGTGGAGATCGGGTCGCTGTAGTCAGGGCCGGACTGGGCCAATGCGCATCCATGTGCGGCGCCCAGCAGGATCGCGAGCGCGGCTGCGATGTGGGAGGTCGAAGTTTTCATGGCAAACAGCATAACCGATGATCCCGCTCGCGGTAAAATACCGCACGCCGCAACCACCCTGCCACCATGAACAACAACACTATCACCCTGGTCGTCGCGATGGACCGCAAGCGCGGCATCGGCGTCGACAACGCCCTGCCCTGGCACCTGCCGGAGGACCTGGCCCATTTCAAGCGCGTCACCACGGGCCACCCGATCATCATGGGCCGCAAGACCTTCGAATCGATCGGCCGCCCGCTGCCGAACCGGAGAAACATCGTCGTCACCCGCGATGCGCAGTGGGCGCACGCCGGTGTCGAGGCGGCGCCGTCGCTGGACGCGGCGATCGGCCTGCTCGAGGGCGCGCCGGCCTGCATCATCGGCGGCGGCCAGATCTTCGCGCAGGCGCTCGAGCGCGGCCTGGCGGACCGCGCCATCGTTACCGAGATCGACCGCGATTTCGCATGCGACACCTTTTTTCCGCCCCTGCCTGCCGGCTGGACCGAGACGGCGCGCGAGCGCCACCAATCGGCTGGCGGCATCGATTATTCCTTTGTAACCTACGAAAAAGCAGACTGATATGTCCGAACAAGGTTTTCACGTACACGGCCCGCACGACCACGCAGTCGAGCACGCTGCCCACGGCGGCGACAGTTTCAGCAACAACATCGCGGTGATGACGGCGATCCTGGCCACTGTCGGCGCCCTGTTCGGCTACCTGGGCGGCGCCACGCAAAACGACGCTGCCTTGTTCAAGAACAACGCGGCCATCGACAAGACCGAGGCGGCCAACGCCTGGAATTATTACCAGGCCAAGTCGAACAAGCAAAACCTGGCCGAGATGGCCGCCACCCTGCCCGGCGTCGATCCGGCCAAGTACAAGGCCGACGTCGCCCGCTACGAGGGAGAAAAGGGCGAGATCAAAAAAAAGGCGGAAAAATTCGAGGCATCGTCGACCGACTGGAACCACCGGTCGGACGCGGCCATGCATGCGCACCACCAGTGGGCGCTGGCGACGACCGCCGAGCAAATCGCAATCTCACTGGCGGCGATTACCCTGTTGACGCGTAAGAAATGGTTGATGGCCGGCGCGTACGGGGTGGCGGCGGTCGGGCTGGTGCTGGGGGTGTTTGCGTGGTTGCATATTGATCCGTTGGGGAGCATGCTGGCCGGCGCGGCCCATTAGCAGGGGGACTGGCGCCGAAGGTGCCTGTCCCATGCTTGAAGCCCTGCGAATTAATTTCGTTCGACGGACCGCATACATGGGACAGGCACCTTCAGGTGCCAGTCCCCCTGCTGCACCCGCCAACTAACGTGCGACGGCCAACGGCTCCGATCGGCTAAGCTACTTCCTGCATTTTTTCACCGAAGCGCGGCCATTTCTGCGAAAATCCGCTTCTTATTTCTTATCGGTGCCGTGACCAGCAGCCTTGCCCAGGCTGCGCTCACGGCACTTCGCTTTGGAGCTGCCCATGAAATTTCGTTTCCCCATCGTTATCATCGACGAGGATTTCCGTTCCGAGAACACGTCCGGCCTGGGCATTCGCGCCCTTGCCGAGGCGATGGAAAAAGAAGGCATGGAAGTGCTCGGCGTGACCAGCTACGGCGACCTGTCGCAGTTCGCCCAGCAACAATCGCGCGCTTCGGCGTTCGTGCTGTCGATCGACGACGAGGAATTCGGCGGCGGCTCGGTCGAAGAGACCGATTTCGCCCTGATCGCCCTGCGTAGTTTTGTCCGCGAAATTCGCCACAAGAACGCCGACATCCCGATTTACATTTACGGCGAAACGCGCACCTCGCGCCACATCCCCAACGACATCCTGCGCGAGCTGCACGGTTTCATCCACATGTTCGAGGACACCCCCGAATTCGTCGCCCGCCACATCATCCGCGAAGCCAAGTCCTACCTCGACGGCCTGGCGCCGCCGTTTTTCCGCGCGCTGGTCAACTACGCCAACGACGGTTCCTACTCGTGGCACTGCCCCGGCCACTCGGGCGGCGTGGCCTTTCTGAAGTCGCCGATCGGCCAGATGTTCCACCAGTTTTTCGGTGAAAACATGCTGCGCGCCGACTTCTGCAACGCCGTCGAAGAACTCGGCCAATTGCTCGATCACACCGGCCCGGTGGCCAAGTCCGAGCGCAACGCCGCGCGCATCTTCAACGCCGACCACTGCTATTTCGTCACCAACGGCACCTCGACCTCCAACAAGATGGTCTGGCACTCGACCGTGGCGCCGGGCGACATCGTCGTGGTCGACCGCAACTGCCACAAGTCGATCCTGCACTCGATCATCATGTGCGGCGCGATTCCCGTGTTCCTGATGCCCACCCGCAATCACCTGGGCA
>JAQGNM010000545.1 GCA_028291845.1 Massilia sp.
GCCTGTGGGGCGAGGAGTTCGCCGCCAGCATGCTGCAATCGTCCTGGCACGGCCCCGGGCCGCACTGCAAGCCGGTGCAGGTGCTGTTCGACAGCGGCGCCGCAGCTGAACCCCCGCCGGTGCCGCCGGTTCTCCTCCTGCACGGTTACGGCTGCAACAGCGGCTACTGGATCCAGCTGGCGCGCCGGCTCGGCGACGCCCGCATCAGTTACGCCACCGTCGACCTGGAACCGGTGACCGGCGCCATCGACGACTATATCGCGCAGGTGGAGGACGCCGTGCAAGCGCTGCTGCATGGCAGCGGCGCCGGCCGGATCGCCATCGTCGCCCACAGCATGGGCGGGCTGGTGGCACGCGCCTGGCTACGCCAGTATGGCAGCGCGCGCCTGGCGCGCCTGATCACGCTCGGTTCACCGCACCATGGCACCGTGCTGGCCAATTTCGGCGTCGGCGCCAATGCGCTGCAGATGCGCCGTTCGCGCGCCGGCGAGGCGAGCGCATGGCTGCGCGCGCTCGACGCCGCCGAAAGCGCGTCGACGCGCGCGCTGATCACCTCGATCTACTCGCATCAGGACAATATCGTCGCGCCGCAAACCTCCAGCTGTCTGCAGGGTGCGCGCCAGATCGCCGTCAAGGGCGTCGGCCACGTGGCGCTGGGCCGCAACCGCCATGTGCTCGATTGTGTGATGAACGAGCTGGCCGGGCTGGACGCGAACGCCGCGCGGCGTGGACAGGAGCGCCAGCTTGCGGGTAAGCTGGCGCCGTAAGCCGTGTTCCGTTTATTTTGCTTTATTATTTTCTTTATTATTTCCCTTATTTGAACCTGGAATCGATCCCGTGGGCTCACGCATCCTCATCATCGAAGACAATCCCACCAACATGGAGTTGATGGCCTACCTGTTGAGCGCATTCGGCCACACGCCGCTGTCGGCGTTCGATGGCGAGGCCGGCGTGCTGATGGCGCAGCAGGAACAGCCCGAGCTGATCCTGTGCGACGTCCACCTGCCCAAGCTGGACGGTTACGGCGTGGTTGGCGCTCTCAAGGCCGACCCGCGGGTGGCGGCCATCCCGGTGCTGGCGGTGACCGCGCTGGCCATGGTGGGTGACCGCGAACGCCTGCTCGGCGCCGGTTTCGACGGCTACGTCGCCAAGCCGATCGAACCCGAACAGTTCGTCAGCCAGCTGGAATCCTTCCTGGCCGCGCCGACCCCGCGCGCCGGTGCCGAAAAAACCCTGCTGATCGTCGACGACGACCAGTTCATGCTCGACCTGCTGCGCGACATTCTCGAGCCGGAAGGCTATCGGGTGGTTACCGCCGTCACCGCCGCCGACGCCATCGCGCTGGTCGGCGCCGGCGGGGTGCAGGTGATCGTCTGCGACCAGTGCATGCCGCTGATGACCGGCACGGCGTTCTTCGAGCGCGCCCGCCAGTTGGCGCCGGCCTGCTACCGCATCATGCTGACCGCGATGGAAGCGAACGAGCCGCTGCGGCTGGCCGAAGAGCGTGGCGATATCGACCGCCGCATCGGCAAGCCGTTCGATGGCGCCGCCCTGCGCGCCGCGGTGGCCGAAGGCTTCCGCGTCCAGGCGGTGCGCGCCGCGTCCGCCCAACCGGCGGCAAAATAAACCGAGACAGGAGCGGCCATGGCCAAAAAACTCAGCGACAGCGCCGCCGACCACGAGCAGCAACTGGCGCAAGCGGTGCGCACTTCCGCCCAGCAGATCTGGCAGGCCGGCCTGGGCGCTTTTTTCAAGGCGCAGGAAGAAGAACAGGCAGCCGGCGGCGAAAAAGCGTTTCAGCAGTTGGTGGAAGAAGGCAGCGTGCTGCAGCAGCGAGTGCGCGCGACCAGCGAACCGGAGCAACCGGCAGCCAGCCAGGAGACGGACGATACGGCCCCCGCCGCACGCTCGTGGGACAAGCTTGAACAGGTGTTCGAAGACCGCGTGGTGCGCGCGCTGGGCGCCATCGGCGTGCCGAGCAAACGCGACATCGACGCCTTGCACGGCCAGATCGCGCTGCTGCGGGAACAGATGGCGCAGTTGCAGGCCCGGCTCGACGCCCCGGAATAAGCGTGCCCGGGCCGCCCGCTGCATCGCGCCCTTAGCGGGCGTGCGAAGCATGGTGTATGCTCCAGTCAGAACCCAACCACGCCGCCCGCCATGCTCCAGAAAGCTCCCCGCAGAACCCGCGAACGCATCCTCGAATTGTCGCTGCGGCTGTTTAACGAGTTTGGCGAACCCAACATCACCACCACCGTTATCGCCGAAGAGATGAATATCTCGCCGGGCAACCTGTACTACCACTTCCGCAACAAGGACGACATCGTCAATTCGATCTTCGTCCAGTTCGAGGCGGAGATCGGGCGCATCCTGACGGTGCCCGATTCGCGCCGCTCGAACCTGGAAGACGTTTGGCTGTACCTGCACCTGATGTTCGAACTGATCTGGCGCTACCGGTTTTTTTACCGCGACCTCAACGATTTATTGTCGCGCAACCGCAAGCTCGAGCTGCACTTCAAGGCCATCCTGGCCTACAAGATCAAGGTGGCGCGCCAGCTGTGCCTCGATTTGCGCAGCGAGCATTCGCTGGAAGCGGGCGACGCCCAGATCGACGCCATGGCGACCAATATGGTGGTGGTGGCGACCTACTGGCTGTCTTACGAATACGTGCGTAATCCGCGCAACTACACCGAGCAGAAAGCCATGTCGGACGCGCTGGCGCGCGGCTGCTACCAGGTGCTGTCGATGCTCGGCCCCTACCTGCGCGGCGACACCAAGCTGCTGTTCGAGAAGCTGTCGCAGGAGTACTTGAAAAAAATCGAACTCATATAGGAGCTGCGCGATGAACTGGATGCCGTTCCCTTATCCCGACCAGGCCTACGTCTACGACGCCGCCGGCCTCGAAGCCAACTGGGCGCGCCTGCACGCGGGCGACCTGGAAGCGTTCCCGGCAAGGCCGGCGCTGGTCGACGCCTGGATCGCCTTTCACGCCGGCGACTTTCACCGGGCCATGAAGCTGGGACTGGCGCAAGGCGTCAGCGGCTACTCGGTGGCCCATAAAGCCACCTGCGTCTATGCCAGCGACGTCGAAGCCGATCAAGCGGCCAAGCTGGCGCTGTTCGACGTCGTCGCCGAGCGCTGCGAACGGCATCAACGCGAACAGCCCGACAATCCGGCCGCCTGGTACTGGCAGGGTTTCGCCCTGGGCCGCACCGCGCAGACCATTTCGGTCGCGCGCGCCCTGGCCAAGGGCCTGGCGCCGAAGGTGCGGCACGGCTTGAAACGCGCCATCGAACTGGCGCCCGGCCACGCCGACGCCTGGATCGGCCTGGGCGTTTACCAATCCGAGATCGTCGGCGCCACCGGCCCGCTGATCGCCAGCATGACCTACGGCGCCCGCAAGGAAGACTGCCACGCCGCTTTCAGGCGCGCCATCGAACTCAATCCACACGCCCCCAGCGCCTACATGGAATATGCCAACGCCAAGCTGCGCTTCGACGGCAAAAAATATCTCGACGAGGCGCGCGTGTTGTACCGCCAGGCGGCCTCGCTGACGCCGCTCGACGCCAAGGAACGCCTCGAAGCCGAGCGCTCCCGCCGCTGCCTCGAAGCAGCAGGCGCCGCCATCGCGGGAGGCGCATGAAAGCCATAGCGGTCTACTGCGGCGCCGCGCCCGGCCGCCTGCCGGTCTATGCCGACGCGGCGCGCGCGCTGGCCGCGGTGCTGGTATCGCACAATATCGGCCTGGTCTACGGCGGCGGCAAGGTCGGCCTGATGGGGGTGATCGCCGACGAGGTGTTGCGCCTGGGCGGCGAAGCCAGCGGGGTGATTCCGCGTGCGCTGCTCGAGCGCGAAGTGGGCCATACGGGCCTGACGCGCCAGTTCGTCGTCAAGGACATGCACGAGCGCAAGGCCATGATGGCCGAATTGTCCGACGGCTTCATCGCCATGCCGGGCGGCATGGGCACGCTGGAAGAACTGTTCGAGATGCTGACCTGGGCCCAGCTGGGAATTCACGCCAAGCCGGTCGGCCTGTTCAACGTGAATGGTTTTTATGACGGCCTGATCGCCTTCGTGGCGCACCAGCAGGCCGAGGGGTTCGTGCGGCCGGCGCATGCGGGGTTGATGATGGCCGATGAATCGGCCGAGCGGTTGGTCGAGTTGTTGCATGCGGGGGCAGCAGGGGGACTGGCGACGTAAGGTGCCTGTCCCATCTTGGATCAGCGCCAACGCGTTCATGTGAGTTTGCTTCGGATCATATATGGGACAGGCACCTTCGGTCCGAACGCGGCCCGGCCAGTCCCCCTTGCCAGTCACCTTGCCAGTCAAGCCGCTTCCAGGCTCGCCCCGATTCCGACCGGCGCAATCCGGTTCCTCCCCGACGATTTCGCCAGATACATCGCGCGGTCGGCCCGTGAAATGGTGTCGGCAAACGGCTCGTCGCCGCAACGCTCGACCACGCCGGCCGAAAAGGTGATGGTGAGCGCGCGATCGAATTCGCTGATCTGCATGGCGCCGACCTTGTCGGCCATACGCTGCACGATGCGCGCTGCTTCGGCCAGGTCGGTATCGGGCAGCATCAGCAGGAATTCTTCGCCGCCCCAGCGCGCCAGCACGTCGCCCGCGCGCAGTTCGGAGCGGACGGCGGCGGCGAAGGTGCGCAGGACGGCGTCGCCGCCGGCGTGGCCGTAGCGGTCGTTGATGTTCTTGAAAAAATCGATGTCGAGCAGGGCGATGCAGACGCGCCGGTCCGGCATGCCCTTGCGGCGTTCTTCGATGCCGAGCACCTCGTTCATGTGGCGGCGGTTGGCCAGCGAAGTCAGTTCGTCCATCGTCGCCAGGGTGCGGATGGTGTCGACGGCGCTGAGCAGTTCTTCCTTCTGCCGCTTCAGGCGCACCCGCAGCTTGTGCATTTCGCCGGTCAGCAGCGACACCGCCACCAGCGAGGCGGCGGTCACGCCCAGATGCACCGCCTCGATGCGCGCCGGGTAGCGGTCGGGATGGTTGGCCACCATCCACGCCATGGTGGCGCCCAGTTCGGCGATGGCTGTCAGGCACAGCAGCATGGTGGCACGGGTGCGCAGCGAGAAGGTGCAGAACACCACGATCACCAGCAGCACCATCAGGCAGGCGCCGCGAACGGGGCCGAGCAAGGCGTAGGCGCCGATATTGCAGGTCAGCGCCAGCAGCGCCTGCATCACCGCCAGCTGCGCCGGGCGCAGCGACAGCGCGTCGCTGGCACGGATCAGCAGGTAGCAGCCGAGGATGCTGGTCATGCCGAAGCGGATCAGCGGCTTGGCGGCGCTTTCGTCGACCAGGCCGCCGTCGATCAGGCCGAACATCAACAGCATGCCCATACTGTAGAGCAGCCAGGTAGCGGCCCAGTAACGCAGCATGCGCCGCATGCGCGCTTCGCTGCCGGCGAAAAAAATCAATAATCTGGACTGCGGCATCGGACGGATCAATGGTGGACAGCGAAGCCCTATGAACACGGGCGGGCAGCGCCGGCGACCGGCGCGAGACAGCTAATTGCGATAGTTCAATTACTGTAAACAATGCCGCGCCTGTTGTCGATAAATTTACACAAAGCAACACTTTTCTGTGTTGATGTTGTGCATTTACGCAACATTTATCGGGCAATCGTCCGCCCGCCCGCTGTCAGGTCCACAGCGGTGTCGTGGAAGTGTCGAGATGGGTCAGCACCAGCCGCAGATCGAATTCGTACTGGTGGTATTGCGGCTCCATGTAGCAGCACAATTTGTAGAAGGCCTTGTCGTGCTCTTTTTCCTTCACGTGCGCCAGCTCGTGCAACGCGATCATGCGCAGAAGTTCCAGCGGCACCTGCTTGAACACGGTGGCGATACGGATTTCGCGCTTGGCCTTGAGTTTGCTGCCCTGGACCCGCGAGATGGCGGTGTGCAGGCCGAGCGCGTGCTGGATCACCTGGATCTTGTTGTCGTAGGCGACCTTGTTGATAGGATCGGCGATGCGCAGGAATTGACTGCGCAAGTCTTGCACATAGTCGAACAGGGCGCGGTCGGTGCGGATGTCATGGGCGCGCGGGTAGCGTTGCTGGAGGACGCTGGCCAGCTGGCCTTGTTCGATCAGTTTGCTGACCTGTTCCTGGGTCTGGGGGGAATAGGCGCCGAGGTATTTGAGGGGAGGGGTGGGCATGGGGCGGCAATGTAGCACATTGGCGCGCTGTGGGTGCATAGCTCGCCGAAACGCGGGGGGCGGTGAGCGTTTTCGGGTGGTGGCGGTTTGAAAAAATGGGACAGGCACCTGCGGCGCCAGTCCCCCTGCTGCCCCCGCTCCTGCTACTCGTCCTTGCCGCCCTGGCGGTTGCCCTTGGTGGACGCTGCGGCTGCGGCGCGGCTGGCCGATTGGCGGCTTTCTCCGCCCTTGCGGCCGATCTCGGCCATGTGGTTACGGTCGCGGCTGACCGCTTCGCCGCCTTTCTGTCCGGCCCGGCGTGCTTCTTCCGAGTCGAACTCGTGGGCTGTGCCTTTCTGGTGGGCTGCCTGGCCGCCCTTGCTGGCGATTTCGCGCTGCTGGTTCTGGTCCATCGCCGCGAAGCCCCGCTTGGCCGGGGTGCCGCTCTTTGGGGCGCTGCCGCCCGTGCTTGCGCTCTTGCGCGAGCCACCTTCCTTGCTGGTTGCCATGTCAATCTCCTTGTGTGCTTGAAGAACCGGAACGGTAATTCGCTACCGGATACGCATGAATGCGCTCACGAATTTAGAGGGAGACGGAAAATTTAAGTTCCGTGGCAAAGGCGCGATTGATGGTTTTGCGTGCATCT
Organism: Massilia sp.; assembly: GCA_028291845.1. Taxonomy (GTDB): domain Bacteria; phylum Pseudomonadota; class Gammaproteobacteria; order Burkholderiales; family Burkholderiaceae_D; genus JAFCUW01. The sequence goes on from JAQGNM010000545.1 coordinate 6,800, forward strand.
TTTTTCAGTGCCATTCAATCGGGCACCGCGGCGGCGGCGTAACGCACGGTCGGCACCCAGGCTTCGGCGATGGCCGCCACTTCGGCTTGGGCGCCGCCCAGCAGGTCGAGCACCCGGTCCTGCCAGGCGCGCACGCGCTCAACCGCCGGATGCAGCTGTTTGAGCAGCACGGCGCCGGGCTGGAACGGATCGGTGCAGTGCATCAGTTCGTGCACCGTGTAGCACCAGGCTTCGGTATTGAGGTGCGCCAGGTGCCAGGAGACGGTGTTGATTTCGCGCCAGGCTTCGAGGGTGCGCACGCCGAGCTCGCCAGTGAAAGCGGCGCGCGAGCGCAGGAAGGCTTGGTATGCGGGAGAGTCGCTGATTTCCATGGCAGTCTCGACGAGGTAGGAGACTGTCAGACGCCAGCCGGTGCCGCGAGTTCCCGCGCCGGCGCCGTTTCTATACGCCGGTCAGGCTTCGGCCACTTTCAACACCAGCTTGCCGAAATTTTTGCCTTCAAACAGCATCAGAAGGGCATCGTGGAATTTGTCGAAGCCCTCGACGACGTCTTCGCGGCTTTTGAAAGTGCCTTCCTGCATCCACTTGGCCAGCGCGGCCACGCCTTCCTGGTAGCGCGCGGCGTAGTCGAATACCACGATGCCTTCCATGCGCGCGCGGTTCACCAGCAGCGACAGGTAGTTGGCCGGACCCTTGACGGCGCTGGTGTTGTTGTACTGCGAGATGGCGCCGCAAATGACGATGCGCGCCTTCATGTTGATGCGCATCAGGACGGTGTCGAGGATGTCGCCGCCGACATTGTCGAAGTAGACGTCGACGCCGTTCGGGCAGTGTTGCTTGAGGCCCTCGCGCACATCACCATTCTTGTAATCGATGCAGGCGTCGAAGCCCAGTTCCTTGACGACGAAATCGCATTTGTCCTGGCCGCCGGCAATGCCGACCACGCGGCAACCGAGGTGCTTGGCGACCTGGCCGACGGTCTGGCCGACTGCGCCGGCCGCCCCCGATACCACCACCGTCTCGCCCGCTTTTGGCTGGCCGACCTCGAGCAGTCCGAAATATGCCGTCATGCCGGGCATGCCGAGGGTGTTGAGCCAGGTGGTCAGCGGCGCCATGCGCGCACCGATTTTGGTCAGGTTGGCGCTCTTGTCGTCGGCCGCGCCGGTCCAGTAGGTTTGTACGCCCAGCCCGCCCGCCACATGGTCGCCGACGGCGAACCTGGGCGACTTCGAGGCGACCACCACGCCGACCCCGCCGGCGCGCATGACTTCGCCGATGGCGACCGGGCGGATATACGATTTGCCCTCGTTCATCCAGCCGCGCATGGCCGGGTCGAGCGATAGATAGAGCGTCTTGACCACCACTTCGCCGTCGACGATCGCGCGCACCGGCTCGCTGGTTCTTTGCCAGCCGTCCGGCCTGGGCAGGCCGACCGGGCGGGCGGCGAGGCGAAACTGGTCGTTTTGCAGGGTGGTGCTCATGGCGTGTCCTCGTAGTTGATGGAGCGCCGACTATACCGCAAAATGCACGGTCGTACTATTTTTTAAACCTGCCGGCGGGTTGGCACGTGCGACAATGGCGGCTTGTCATTTTTTGCCTGCCGCCGCCGATGTCGCTTGAATACATCCTGACCATTTCCTGCCTCGACCAGCGCGGCATCGTGCACCGCGTATCGGGTTTCCTGGCCGAGCACGGCTGCAATATCATCGACTCGGCCCAGTTCGGCGACGCCGAATCCCGGCTGTTCTTCATGCGCGTGCATTTCGTGGTGGAGGAGGCGGGCGTGGCGGACAGCGCCCTGCGCGAGCGCTTGGCGGCGCTGGGCGCCTCGATGGGGATGGACTGGCAGCTGCACGATGCCCGAGTGAAACCGCGGGTGATGCTGTTGGTGTCGAAAATCGGCCACTGTCTTAACGATTTGCTGTTCCGCTATAAAAGCGGCCTGCTGCCGGTGGAAATCCCCGCCATCGTTTCGAACCATATGGATTTTTACCAGCTGGCGGCCAGCTACAATATCCCGTTTCATCACTTGCCATTGGCGGCCGGCGCCAGCGAAGCGATGAAGATGGCGCAGGAAAACAAGGTGCGTGAATTGATGGACAGCCAGCAGATCGACCTGGTGGTATTGGCGCGCTACATGCAGATATTGTCTCCGAGCCTGTGTGAAGCATTGCGCGGCAAGGCGATCAATATCCACCACTCCTTCCTGCCCAGTTTCAAGGGCGCGCGGCCGTATGCGCAGGCCCACCAGCGCGGCGTCAAGCTGATCGGCGCCACCGCGCATTTCGTCACCGGCGAACTCGACGAAGGGCCGATCATCGAGCAGGACGTCGAGCGGGTCGACCATGCCATGAGCGCCGAGACCCTCGCCGCCATCGGCCGCGACGTCGAATGCGTGGTGCTGGCGCGCGCCGTCAAATGGTTCGTCGAACACCGGATTGTGCAAAACGGTTTGAAAACCGTCGTCTTCAAATAATTTTACTTATTTACTGCTTATTTACTTATACAGATCGATTCAATGGCACTCAAAGCAACCATCTACAAGGCCGAACTGCAAATCGCCGACATGGACCGCAATTATTATCAGCAGCATGTGCTGACCCTGGCGCGCCATCCTTCGGAAACCGACGAACGCGTGATGATCCGCGTGCTGGCCTTTGCCATCCACGCCAGCGAGTCGCTGGTGTTCACCAAGGGGCTGTTCGACACCGACGAGCCGGACTTGTGGCAGAAGGATCTGACCGGCGCCATCGACCTGTGGATCGAAGTGGGCCAGCCCGACGACAAGCGCCTGATGAAGGCGTGCGGGCGCGCCGACAAAGTGGTGGTGTACAGCTACAGCGCCACCAGCCACATCTGGTACAAACAGATTGCCAACAAGCTCGAGCGGGCAAAAAACCTCAGCGTGATCAATATCCCGGCCGAGGCCAGCGCGCAGCTGGAGAAAATGGCCAACCGCAACATGCAGTTGCAATGCACCATCCAGGATGGCCAGATCTGGCTCACCAACAGCGTCGACACGGTGCTGATCGAGCGCGAAGCGTTCAAGGCCGAGCGCTGACGGCGCCGCCGGCGTCTGTCCGCGCCGTATCGAATTTCACGCGGCGCGCGGTTCGCTTATAATTTTACTCATGAAGAGACAGTCGACAAGCTGGCGCTGGACGATCTGGATGGCATGTTTCGCCATCCTGCTCAACGCGCTCGCGCCGTCGATCTCGCATGCCATGGCAGCCGCCGAGCGCGTTCCCGCCACCTGGGAAATCTGCCGGGCGCCGGGCAGTACGGTGCGCTCGGACGGCCATCACGCGCTGGTATCGGTCGGCAAGTTGGTCGCCGAACTCACCCCCGCGCTGGCGCTGAAACACGCCGATCACCAGTCGATGGCGATGGCCGACTGCGCCTATTGCCTGCCCCATGCGGGCGCGTTTGCCGGCTTGCCGCCGAACTACGACGGCCTGGGTCTGACGGCCGGGTCGGCGCTGCGCCCCTACCTGTTCTATCACGCTGCGCGCCCCTTGCTGGCGCTCACCGCCGCGCCGCCGCGCGGACCGCCGGCCGCCTGAATCAGTTCTGTCCCCGCGTGAGGCTGGAAGATTTCCGCCCCACGCTGTCGCCAACTTTTTCAGGATTTGCCATGCATAAAAAATTAATTGCCATCGCTTCATTCATCGCGCTCGGCGCTTTTAGTGCCGGCGCCGGCGCCCAGACCGTCGTCAGCGACGCCTGGGTGCGCGCCACCGTACCCGCCCAAAAAACCGGCGGCGCCTATCTGACCCTGCGCTCGCCGGACGCCGCCCGCGTCGTCAAGGCGTCGTCGGCTGCCGCCGACAGCATCGAAATCCATACCATGCAAATGAACGGCACGGTGATGTCGATGCGCGAAGTGGCGGCCATCGACTTGCCGGCCGGTCAGCCGGTCGACAATTTCCACATCATGTTGATCGGCCTGAAGCGCCCTTTGAAAGAAGGCGACAAGGTGCCCTTGTCGCTGGTGGTCGAACACCAAGGCGGCAAGCGCGAAATACTGCAGACGGAGGTGGCGGTCAAGTCGCTGACCTTCAAGCCGGCCGCCAAGGCCGCCACCCAACACGCTGCGCACGCCGCGCACGGCGCAAACTGAGGAGACCGCATGAAAACCATCCTGTTTTGCCTGTCGTGCGCCGGCCTGCTGGCCGCTCCGCTGGTCCACGCCCACATCAGCCTGGAACAAAAATCGGCCGCCGCCGGCAGCTACCAAAAGCTGACCTTCCGCGTCGGCCATGGCTGCGACGGCAGCGCCACCACCGGTATCACCATCATGCTGCCCGAGGCGATCAGCGGCGCCAAGCCGATGCCCAAGCCGGGCTGGACGCTTGCAAACGGTGCGCGCGAGATCGCCTGGCGTGGCGGGCCGCTGCCCGACAGCCAGTACGACGAATTCAGCATGTGGCTGAAGCTGCCCGATGCGCCTGGAAAGCAAGCGTTCAAGGTGATCCAGCAGTGCGAGAAGGGGCGCGCCGAGTGGAGCGAGTTGCCGGGCGTGCCAGGTATGTCGGGTAAATACCCGGCGCCGGTGCTCGATATCCTGCCGGCCGCGGCCACCGGGCCGATGGCCATGCCCGGCGCCGCACCGAGCCCGGTGCCGGCGCCGGCGCACCAGCACTGAGGCGGCCATGACAATCCACGAAAGACAACGCGCCCGCATCGGCGCGCTGATCGCCTGCGCCTGGCCGCTGCTGGCGCACGCCGATCACGAACCGAAACTGCCCGCCGATTGCACGCGCCCCGGCGCCAGGACCGAAGCCGGCAAGCCGGTCTGCGCCAGCAATATGGACAAGGTCATCGTGCGCGGCGGGCGGCCGACCAGCCTGCCGCTGCATATTCCCACCACCATCGAGAGCATCAGCGGCGCGCAGGTGGAAAACCGCATCAACGCCACCGACAGCGAGGATGCCTTGAAGTATTTCCCCAGCCTGAACGTGAGGAAGCGCTCGATCGGCGACTACGACCACGCCGTGCTGGCCAGCCGCGCCTCCGGCACCGGCAACAGCGCCCGTTCGCTGGTGTACGCCGACGGCATCCTGCTGTCGAACTTGCTGGGCAACGGCGCCACCTTCACGCCGCGCTGGGGCATGGTCACGCCCGAGGAGATCGAGCGGGTCGATGTGCTGTACGGGCCGTTTTCCGCCGCCTATCCGGGCGGCTCGGTCGGCGCGGTGGTCGACTACCAGACCCGCATGCCGGACAAGTTCGAGGCGCATGTCAAGTTGTCGGCGTTCAGCCAGCGTTTCAAACTGTATGCCAGCGACGACCGCTACGGCGGCCGCCAGGGCAGCGCCTCGGTGGGCGACCGCGTCGGCGCCTGGTCGTGGTGGGCCGATGTGTCGCGGCTGGACAATGCCGGCCAGCCGCTGACGTTTGCCAACAAGCTGGTCGCGAGCGGCGTGGCCGGCAGCGCAGGCTTGCCCGTGACCGGCGCGCTGCCCGGCAAAAATCCGTCGGGGCGGGACTGGCTGATCATCGGCGCCGGCACCCAGTCCGACACCGTGCAGGACCACGCCAAGTTGAAGCTGGCCTACGACGTTTCGCCGACCCTGCGCGCCAGCTACACCTTGGGCTGGTGGCACAACGATACGGTGCGCGGCAACGCCTCGTACCTGCGATCGGCGCTCGACGGCAGCCCCGTGTACCGGGGCGACGCCGATGGCTTCATCAATATCGACGGCCGCCGCTATTCGCTGGCGGCGTCCGACCTGGCGCCCACCCGCGCCGGACTCGAGCACCTGATGCAGGGCTTTTCGCTCAAGCGCCACGGCCGCGGCGAATGGAACTGGGAAGTGGCCGCCAGCAGTTACGACTACCGCCGCGACGGCGTGCGGACGCCATCCGTCTACGTGGCCGACGGGGGCCGCCCCTACTCTGGCGGCGCCGGGACCCTGACCGACATGGCCGGCAGCGGCTGGACCACCCTGGCCCTGAAAGGGGTCTGGCGGCCGAACCTCGATCACGTGGTGGAGATGGGCGCGCAGTCCGACCGCGCCGACCTGCGCACGCGCATTTCATCGACCGGCGACTGGATTGGCGGAGCCGCTGCGGCCACCATTTCGGCATTCACCGGCAGCACGCGCTTGACCAGCCTGTACCTGCAGGACAGCCTGCGCCCGGCGGCCGACTGGAAAGCGACGCTGGGCGCGCGCGCGGAAAAGTGGCAAGCCTTCGACGGCTCGCTGGCGAATGCCGCGCGCGCCGCCGCCGGCGAAGCCTTGCGTTTCGGCGAGCGCAGTGAGACCAGCGTCTCGCCGAAGGCGGCGCTGTCGTACGGCGGCGTCGACGACTGGACCTTTAAGACGTCGCTCGGCCGCGCGGTGCGCAATCCCACCGCCGCCGAGCTGTTCCAGGGTGCTATCGTCGACAACGCCATCGTCAACAGCGATCCTGCGCTGCGCGCCGAGAAATCCTGGACCGGCGAACTGACCGCCGAGCGCAGCCGCGACGACGAAACCATGCGCGCCACCCTGTTCGGCGAACGCACCCGCGACGCCCTGTATTCTCAGCCCCTGACCGCCACCGTCAACACGGTGCAGAACATCGAGCGCATCCGCACCCACGGCGTCGAGCTGGCCTACCAAAAGGAGCGGATCTGGCTGCCCGGGCTGGCGCTGCAGGCCAGCCTGACATATGCCGATTCGGTGATCACCGCCAACCGCCGCCTGCCGGCCAGCGTCGGCAAGCACCAGCCGCGCGTGCCCCTGTGGCGCGCCAACGCGCTGGCCTCCTACCACGTCGGCCAGCACTGGACCACCAGCCTGGGCGTGCGCTACAGCGGCAAACAATTCAGCGCGCTCGACAACAGCGACACCGTTGCCGACACTTACATGGGGGTGTCGGATTACCTGGTGGCCGACGTCAGGCTGCGCTACCGCCACGACAAGCACTGGTCGGCGGCGATCGGTATCGACAACCTCAATAATGCGACCTACTGGGCATTTCACCCCTATCCACAACGAACCTTTATCGCTGAATTACGCTGGGAGCAGTAAAACAAACAAAAGTGAACCCCTACTTTTGTTTGGGGCTGGTCAGTAAGCCAAGGGTAAAACCGGCTTAGAAGCGCAAAGATGGTCAGACAAAAACGCCCGGCAGAGCCGGGCATACTAAAGCAAACAAAAGTACACCCCTACTTTTGTTTGGGCCTGGTCAGTAAGCCAAGGGCAAAACCGGCTTAGAAGCGCAAAGATGGTCAGACAAAAACACCCGGCAGAGCCGTAATGCCGTTCAGTTAAGCACGATCGGCCCGACCGCCCGTGTGATTTGCATGCATGGGACAGGCACCCTCCGGTGCCAGTCCCCCTACTAATAGCCGCCCGGATCCTCAGCAG
>JAQGNM010000566.1 GCA_028291845.1 Massilia sp.
TTAGAAGAATTTTCTCGCTCCGGCAAACCTGAAGATCATAAATGGAACGACTTTAAAACACGGCAACCTCATCGAAGAAGGCGACCTCGGCGACGGGCGCCATTACGCCAAGTGGGAAGACCCGTTCCGCAAGCCGTCGTACTTGTTCGCCCTGGTGGCCGCCCGCCTGGTCTGCCAGGAAGAAACTTTCAGATTGGCCGACGGCCGCGACGCCCTGCTGCAAGTGTGGGTCGAAGATGGCAATCTCGATAAAACCGACCACGCCATGCAGTCGCTGAAAAACAGTATCCGCTGGGACGAGGAGCGCTTTGGCCTCGAGCTCGACCTGGACCGCTTCATGATCGTGGCCGTCGGCGATTTCAACATGGGCGCGATGGAAAACAAGGGCCTGAATATTTTCAACACCAAGTATGTGCTGGCCAATCCGCGGGTGGCCACCGACGTCGATTTCGCCGGCATCGAAGCGGTGGTGGGCCACGAGTATTTCCATAACTGGACCGGCAACCGGGTCACCTGCCGCGACTGGTTTCAACTGTCGCTGAAAGAAGGCTTGACGGTGTTCCGCGACCAGGAATTCTCGGCCGACATGATCGGCACCGCCAGCGGCCGCGCCGTCACCCGCATCGACCAGGTGCGGACCCTGCGCCAGGCGCAGTTTCCGGAAGACGCCGGCCCGATGGCGCACCCGGTGCGGCCCGACTCCTTTGTCGAGATCAACAATTTTTATACCGTCACGATTTACGAAAAGGGCGCCGAAGTGGTGCGCATGTACCAGACCCTGATCGGCCGCGACGGTTTTAGAAAGGGCATGGACCTGTATTTCGAGCGCCATGACGGCCAGGCGGTCACCTGCGACGATTTCCGCGCAGCCATGGCTGACGCCAGCGGACGCGATTTGTCGCAGTTCGAGCGCTGGTACAGCCAGGCCGGCACCCCGGTGGTGAAGGCGACCACCTACTACGATGCCGCCTCCAGGACCTATTCGATCACGCTGAGCCAGTCGTGCCCGCCGACGCCGGGCCAGGTGACCAAGCTGCCGTTCCACATCCCGGTCGCGGTGGGCCTGCTGGGCGCCGACGGCCGCGACATGCAACTGGGCCACGGCGGCCACCATGCCACCACCGCCGTGCTGGAACTGACCAACGCCATCCAGACGTTTACGTTCAACGGCGTCCTGGAAAAGCCGATCCCGTCGATCCTGCGCGATTTTTCCGCGCCCGTGTTGCTCGAATACGACTACACCGACGAGGAACTGCTGCACCTGTTCAGCCACGACAGCGACGCCGTCAACCGCTGGGAAGCCGGCCAGCGCCTGGCGATGGCGCGCCTGCTGGCGTTAACCGACGCCATCGAAGAAGGCATCGCGCCGACCCTTGACGCCACCTTCATCGATGCGTTGCGCAAACTGCTGGTCGACGACAGCCTCGACGCCGCCTTCCGCGAGCAGGCCATGCTGCTGCCGTCGGAAACCATCGTCGCCGAGCGCTTAAAAGTGGTCAACCCGCATGCCATCCACACGGCGCGCCAATTCATGCGCGCGGCCATCGGTGACGCCTTGCGCGCCGAGTTGACGGCGCAATACCACGCCAACGCCACCCCGGGCGAGTACAGCCCCGATGCGGTATCCGCCGGCAAGCGCGGCCTGAAAAACCTGTGTCTGTCCTACTTGGCCGCCGCGCCCGACGCCGACAGCCAGCAGCTGGCCCAGGCCCAGTTCAACGAGGCCGGCAACATGACCGACCGCGTGGCCGCGCTGCAAGCGCTGGTGCACGCCCAGGCCGCCGGCTTTCATGCCGCACTGCACGCCTTCTATACCGACTTCGCCGGCGAGGCGCTGGTGGTCGACAAGTGGTTCGCCATGCAGGCAGCCAGCCCCGACAACGACGTCGACGACATCCGCGCGCTGATGGGCCACCCTGCGTTCAACATCAAGAATCCGAATCGCGCGCGCAGCCTGATTTTCAATTTCTGCGGCAACAACCCCTCGCAGTTCCACGCCATCGACGGCAGCGGCTACGATTTCTGGGCCGAGCAGGTGATCGCGCTGGACATCCTCAACCCACAAGTGGCCAGCCGCCTGGCGCGCGTATTGGACCGCTGGCGCCGCTACACGCCGCAGTTGCAGGCGCACATGCAGCAGGCCTTGTTGCGCGTCGCCGGCGTGGAAAAATTGTCGAGCGATGTGCGCGAAGTCATCAGCAAGGCCCTGGCGGAATAAGCAGCAGCATTTTCATTTTTATAAAATAAAGGATGTCCATGAAACGCGTCAGTCTCACGCAGTACCTGGTTGAAGAGCAACGTCTGCACAACTCGATTCCGGCCGAGCTGCGCCTGCTGATCGAAGTGGTCGCCCGCGCCTGCAAAACCATCAGCCATTCGGTGGGCAAGGGCGCCCTCGGCGACATCCTCGGCAGCGCGCACACGGAAAACATCCAGGGCGAAGTGCAAAAGAAACTGGACGTGATTTCGAATGAAATTCTGCTCGAAGCGAACGAATGGGGCGGCCACCTGGCGGCCATGGCGTCGGAAGAAATGGAATCAATCCACCCGATTCCGAACCGCTACCCGATGGGCGAATACATGCTGCTGTTCGACCCGTTGGACGGCTCCTCGAACATCGATGTCAACGTCTCGATCGGCACGATTTTTTCGGTGCTGAAAGCGCCGGAAGGCATGGGCACGCCCGCCGAAGAACATTTCATGCAGCCAGGCAGCGCCCAGGTCGCCGCCGGCTACGCCGTGTACGGCCCGCAAACCATGCTGGTGCTGACCACCGGTAACGGCGTCAACTGTTTTACCCTGGACCGCGAGATGGGTTCGTGGGTCTTGACCCAGCGCGACATGAAAATTCCCGCAGACACCAAGGAATTCGCCATCAACATGTCGAACCAGCGCCACTGGCATCCGCCGGTGCAAAAGTATGTCGACGAGTTGCTGGAAGGCGAAGGCGGTCCCCGCCAAAAGAATTTCAATATGCGCTGGGTCGCTTCGATGGTCGCCGACGTCCACCGCATCCTCACCCGCGGCGGCATCTTCATGTACCCCGCCGACACCCGCGACACCTCCATGCCGGGCAAGCTGCGCCTGATGTACGAAGCGAACCCGATGGCCTTGATCGTCGAACAGGCCGGCGGCGCCGCCACCGACGGCAAGCAACGAATTCTCGATATCGCTCCCCACAAGCTGCATCAGCGGGTGCCGGTGTTTTTGGGATCGAAAAACGAGGTCGAGCGGGTCACGTCGTACCACGCTTGAACATCGTTGGCCTGTGGGGCAGGGGGACTGGCTCCGCAGGTGCCTGTCCCATGCTTGCATACTTTTTGCCCAAAATGCCGCCGTTTACTGAAACACACTAGCAGGAACCGTGCAGTTCTTGCTAGAATACGGCTCGCCGCCGCTTTAGCTCAGTTGGTAGAGCAGTTCATTCGTAATGAAAAGGTCGCCAGTTCGATTCCGGCAAGCGGCACCAGGAACAAGTTTTAACGATCGACCCGCGCTCTCGCAAGAGGCGCGGGTTTTTTGTTGGCCGCGTTGGCCATGCCATGGCAAAACTGCAATATTCTCAGGCTTCGATGCTGTGCCTCCCCCCTCTCATACTTTCCTCGATCAGTTCGCAGACGGCGGCGGCTACCCGCTCCGGCGCCACCTTCACCAGGCAGTCGTGGTGGCCCTCAGGGCACACGCTCCGGAAGCAATTCCGGCACGGCACGTCGTGGAACAGCACCCGGTGCGCGACCAACCATGGCGTGTGCTGTGGGTTGGTCTGCGCATACAGGTCGACCAGCGGCGTGCCAAGCGCCGCGCTGATGTGCGCAGGGCCGGAATTGTTAGCGACCACTACCGCCGCCAGCGCGATCGCCGCACCCAGCTGGCCGAGGGTGAGCTGACCGGAGAGTGACACTACGCCCGCCGGCGACACCTGCGCTGCGGCCACGATCGAGCGCACCAGCGCCGCTTCGGAAGGGAGTCCCGAAGCGGCCGAATGCGCTTCGTGCTGCGTGTGACCGAGCGCCTCCGGGCCGTGGTTCCTGCCGAGCTGCCGCTGTTCGTCCGCATTTCCGCGACCGACTGGGCCGCCGGCGGCTGGGACATCGATCAATCGGTGGAACTGTCGCGCCGATTAAAAGGCCTGGGCGTCGATCTCATCGATGTGTCGACCGGCGGCAATCTCCCGACCGCGCGCATCCCGGTGGCCAAGCGTTACCAGATTCCCTGCA
>JAQGNM010000575.1 GCA_028291845.1 Massilia sp.
AGTGTGAAAGTAGGTTATCGTCAGGCTAGTTATAGTGAGAGAACCCCGTGCAGAAATGTGCGGGGTTTTTTTACGTCTGCAGTTTCTTCAATCCACCGCATCAACGTCGATTTTACTCGGGCTGCTCGACAACATAGCCCTTGTCTTTCAGCGCGTCCAGATATCCGCCGGTATTCATCGCCTGCGATACCGGTAGCAATGCAAACGTCGAGCGGTTGGCCAGCACCGCCTTATCCACCGCCGCCAGCCAGGAAGCCTTGACGCGCGCATCCAGATCTTCCGCGCCTTTTAATCCTTTCATCCATGCGCTGCCGGTCATGGCGGTGCGGCATGCTTCGGCCTGGTCCGGATAGGTCAGCGCGCGCATTTTCTCGACGTCGCCGATCGCCCACGCGTTGGCGCGCACGCGCATACCGTCGAGGTCCGTTTCAAGGCGGTCGATGGTCTTGGTGAAGCAGTCGACATCCTCGAAGGCCGATTTTTTAAAATCCTTCAAGGCGCCACGGGGATTGTCGAGGGCGATGGAAATACCGGTGGAGGTCAGCTTGAGCTTGTGTTCCTTGGCCACGGCGTAAATGCGGTCGGTGATGTGCGCGCCGTTCGCCAGGCCGGATTTCGAGGTCGCGACAGTAAACAGGCGGTCGGCGGCGAACATCGGCCGCAGCGATTCGACGCCATCTTCGTTACCCAGGTATTTGGTCTTCAGGCCGGTCCAGCGCGCATACACGTCGGGCGGCACCACTTGCTGCAAGGTCTCCCCATTGACGTTCTTGCGCGCGCCGATCAAGGAGGGCAGGGCGGTGACGATGTTGAGGGAATCCTTCCAGCCGACGCCCAAGCTCATACCCGGCATCCCCAACAATTCCTGCGATTGCGCAATGATGGTTTCCACTTCCCTGGAACGCCATTGCATCTGCGCCGGCAGCGGAGAATAGGTGCCGAATATCCACAGCACGTGCTCGTCCTTCGTCACTTTCCACAGGCCCGGCCCCGGCCGCTGTCCCACCACCAGCACCTGTTCCGGCGCCGTGACGGCCGCCTGCTGCCCCCAGGCCGGAGCGGTCAAGATCGATAAACACAGTACCGCGGCGACTGCAGGCTTCATGATTTCCTTCGTGGTGGAGACGACGAATGATGGTACTGCCATTATTGCCGCTAGTTCAGCTGGGAAACAAGTTGTTACGATGACATGCATATGCCTTGCCGCCGGCCCACCGTTCGTTACGTCAGGACGCCAGCGGCGGAACTGCGGCACAATTCGTCACTGAGCATTGTCTTTTATCCAATCGAGGTGGGCATGAACGAACAGGTAGCAAGAGATGTCGTGCTGATACGCGCGATCGAAACGACGGACCGCAAGAAAGAAGTGTTGACCGAAGACGACCGCCTGTATGCCAGCCGCAGCGCGCGCGAGCTGGCCCAGTGGCAGGCGGCCGACAGCAAGTCGGACGTCACGCCCGATCAGTTTTTGCAGCAGCGTGCCGACCTGTTGATCAAACGGCTGTCCGAGCGCTCCGCGCCGTTTAAAACCTTCATGAAGCGCGGTCTGGGATGGCGCGGCATCACCATCGGTCTGCCGCTGCTTGCTTTCTTGATCGGCGCCGGCGTCGACCGCATCGGCGATCCGCACCGGGTCGACCTGCTATCGGCGCCGCTGCTGGGGATCATCGGCTGGAATTTGCTGGTGTACGTGTTCATGCTGGTCTGGCTGCTGCTGCCGAAAAGCGCCAATCCGGCGCCTTCTCCGTGGATGCAGCGTCTTGCAGTCGGCAAGCCGGCCTTGCCGCGCAAGCTGGCGGCGCCCTTGTCGGCGGCGTTGCTCGACTTCATGGCCGAGTGGGGCCGCATCAGCCGCAAGTTGACCGCCGCGCGCGTCGCCCGTACTCTGCACCTCGCGGCCGCCATGTTCGCCACCGGCGCGGTGACCTCGCTGCTGGCGAGAGGTTTACTGACGCAGTACGTCGCCGGCTGGGAAAGCACGTTTCTCAATGCGTCCCAGGTCCACGCGATCCTGTCGGTGCTGTTCGCCCCGGCCGAATGGCTGCTCGGGCTGCCGGGCTTTACGGTGGCCGATATCGAGGCGCTGCGCTTTGCCAATCCGGCCACGCCCGAAGGTGGCCGGCGCTGGGTGCTGCTGTACGCGGCGACGCTGGTGATACTGGTGATCGTGCCGCGTCTGGTCCTGGCCGGCATCGCCCATTTTCAGGCGCACTGGCGCGCCGCGCGGGTCGCCATCGATCTCGAACAGCCGTACTTTCGCCAGCTGAGAACCAAGATGGGCGGACCGGCCGGCGTGCTGCGCGTGCTGCCCTACAGTTTTACGATCGATGAGGCGCGCGACCGCGGCCTGGCGCAAGTGGCGGCCATGCTGTTGGGCGAAAACGCCAGCGTCATGCTGCGCCCGTCCAGCACCTATGGCGAGGAGCCCGATCTGGCCGACGGCGGCAGCGCCACCGGCGTGACGCTGACCGCGGCGCTGTTCAACCTTGCCGCCACGCCCGAGAACGAAAACCACGGCGCCTTCATCGCCCGCTTGAAGGCGGCGACGCCGCACATGACGGTATTGATCGATGAATCCTCCCTGGCCGAGCGCCTCGGCGCGGAAGCCGGCAAGGCGAGAATGGCGGAGCGGATCCTGCTGTGGCAGCAGTTCTGCGCCCATCACCAGGTGACCCCGGTGGTGGTCAACCTGCTCGAGCCGGCATCGCGTCCGCTGGAGGGCGCCGTATGAGCGAAGTAAACGCCAGGAGCGAAGTAAACGCCAGTCCCGTTCACATCCAGTTCGCGCTGGTTTCGCACACCAACAACGGCAAGACGACATTGGTGCGCACGCTGGTCGGGGTCGACGTCGGCGAGGTGCGCGACGCCGCTCACGTCACCGTGTTCGCCGAGTCGCATACCCTCATGACGACGCCGCAGGGCGATTCCCTGTCGCTGTGGGATACCCCCGGCTTCGGCGATTCGGTGCGCCTGTTGCGCCGCCTGGCCCAGGCCGGCAATCCGATCGGCTGGTTTTTACGGGAAGTGTACGACCGCTACCGCGACCGCACCTTCTGGCTCAGCCAAAACGCCCTGCGTACCGCCAAGGACGCCGCCGACATCGTCCTCTACCTGGTCAACTCGTCCGAACACCCGCGCGACGCCGGCTACCTGGCGTCGGAGATGAAAATCCTCGAATGGGTCGGCAAGCCGGTGGTGGTGTTGCTCAATCAAATGGGGCCGCCCCGTCCCGGCGGGGAAGAAGCGGCCGAGCAGTTGCTGTGGAAGCAGCATCTCGACCAGTACCCGATCGTGCGCGACGTGCTGCCGTTGGACGCATTCGCCCGCTGCTGGGTGCACGAGCGGGTATTTTATGAGGCGATCGGCAAACTGATCGAGCCGGCGCAGGCGGCCGGCTACGCGCGCCTGTTCGATGCATGGGAAGAAAATAATCTGCGGCGCTTTCGCGCGGCGATGGGCTTGATCGCCGCCCAGCTGGCCGAGGCCATCGCCGACAGCGAGACAGTGGAAGAAGAGTCGAAGTCGCTGCTGCGCACGGCGATGAACGCGGTCGGCTTGCGCAAGGGCGCCGAGCAGCGGCAAGAAAAGGCCATGGCGGTGCTGCTCGCGCGCCTGAACAGCCGGGTGGCGAAATCGACCGCGGAGCTGCTCATCCTGCACCAGCTCGACCCGCACGCGGCCGCCACCATCAACGCGCGCGTGCGCCACAATTTTGCCATCCGCGCGCCGGTCGACAAGGCGCAGGCGGGCCTGATCGGCGCCATCGTGTCGGGCGCCGCGACCGGCGTGTCGGCCGACCTGATGGCCGGCGGGATGACCCTGGGCGCCGGCGCCCTGCTGGGCAGCGTGGTGGGGGCGCTGACCTTTGCCGGTGCCGCCTGGGGTTTTAATGCCACCACCGACCGCAACCATCCGACCGTCGAATTCGCTGGCGATTTCTTAAAAAGTTTGTTGGTCAGCGCGGTCCTGCGCTATTTGGCGGTGGCCCACTTCGGCCGTGGTCGCGGCAATTTTGTCGAGAGCGAAGCGCCGCCGTTCTGGCAGGCTGAAGTCGAAGCGGCGATGGCGGCCCACGCGCTCGGCCTGGCGGCGGCCTTCGATGCGGTGCGCGCCGATCCGAAGGCGATCGGCGAACTCGAAGAAGTGGTGCAAGCGGTCAGCGCGCGCACGCTCGAGCGGCTGTATCCGGCCACGCCGCTGTTCAAGCGCGCTTGAGGCGCGCTTCATGCAGGGGCCGGCATACGCGCCGGCCCGGCTTTTATTTCGCGATCAGCAGCAGGGTGCCTCGCCCGCACACGCCATACACGGTGTTTTCTCCGCCCAGCAGATCCTCGGCGCCGGGTGCGCGCCCCTGACCCGCGCCTTCAGCCCAGCCGCACGTGTCGGTCACGCGATACCAGCTCTTGCCGGCGCCCGGCCACGGCAGCGTGAAATTCACCTGCGCGCGCCAGGCGTTATGGGCCACGTAGATGGCGGACGCGCTGTCGCCCAGTTCGCTGCCGTCGATGCGCCACGCCAGCGCATGGTTGTTGGCGCCGTTGAAGTAGGCCGCATCGGGCACCGTGCCGTCAGTTGCAGGTGGTCTTGTCGGCCGGCGTCCAGGCGCCGCCTTCGCCGATGTGGTTGTGACGTCGATGAGCACCTTGATGCCCTGGTCGTGGAATGCCTTGACCATTTCCTTGAACTCGCGGGTTGGGCCGCCCGGGGTCTTGTCGTAGGCGTAGCGGCGGTCCGGTGCGAAGTGGTTCAGGGTCATGTAAGCCCAGTAGTTGTCGCCGGCGGTAGCATCAGCGAAGACTTCCGCGATCCGGTGAGCCTAGTACGCGTACTGGTCAATTACCCGCGAAGAGTTCGTCGATGGTTTCGATCAGCTTCCCGCAACGCTGCTCGCACTCTTCGATGGCACCCATAGCGGCAAGAAGCTGATCGTCCGAGCATAAATCGCCCCAACCAAACTGGACAAGGCAAGAACGATGACTGAACTAACTGGAAAACTGGCGCTCGTCGCCGACGTGGTGATTACCTATGAACGTTCTACCGAGCGCCCAGCATAGGGAGTAGCAAAAATAAGAAAACCCGTCGCGGGGACGGGCCTGTCAATGAATGCAAACAGTGGCTCAAGCCGCGAGCCGGCGCCGCCGCGTGAGCCCAAAGCCGACGAGCCCGAGGGCGACGAGGGACAGCGTCGCGGGTTCCGGCACATCGTTGGCACTGACACTCCATGAGTCCGTGGACAAACCCGCGTCCACATTGTTGACATCGAACCTCAGTGGGCTGGAGCAGGACAAGCAATTTGCCCCGTTGTTGTACATTTGTCCCAAAACACCGTTCCAGTCTGCCACATTTGATGTGACCGACGTATCAATAATAGAGAACTCATTCACCTTCTAAAGGTGGCCGGCTGCATCAAACACAAAGTAGTCATTCGATGTATATCCCAAGAAGCTTCCCGGGTCGGTCATGTCGAGAGTAGCAGAGCGCCCGTCGGAGAGCGTGAACGAGTAACTGACGAAATTGCTGGCGTTCAGCCTTGCATTGTTCAAGTTACCCGACTCCGGATTGAACTCAAACGTCATCTTTACCGAATCGCCCGTCGAGAGGCCGGAGGTTTCGGAATAGCTGACGGTCGTCGTCCAGTCCAGTTGAACGGGAGCCGCCTGCGCCGCGTTCGCGAAGAAAGCAAATGCTGCTGCAGCCAAGGCACTACGCGCTATGTGTTTCATGATATCCCTTATTTGGAGTTTTAATTAACGGTAACGGGAAGCAGAAAACATGCCAATTCAATCGTGGCAGGGAGATGCGCAATGGCAAGACCATATAACGGGTGGTATTGTAAAGTTCTTCGACAAGCCGCCACGTGATGGCTGCCATTGCTTTCGCGGCAGTTGAAGGCGCAGGTCGGCTTGGTGCCGGTCGACTGCGCGTCGCCGGCCAGCACGATGCCTGTAGTTTTGCAATATTGAGGTTTTGCGCGAGCGAGCGCATTATGCGGCCAATGCGCCGCGCAGGGCGCTACGCCCGCCTCACATCGGACGGAAACGGTCCTGGAATGCCGCGCTGACCGGCAGCAGTTCGCGCTGGCCGGTGATGGCGATTTTGAGTTTGCCGTCGTCGTCGCGCTTGAGCGAGGCGATGGCCGACACGCGCACGATCACGCTGCGGTGCACCTGCCAGAACGTCTCGGGGTCGAGCTGGGCCAGCAGTTCCTTGAGCGGCGTGCGGATGTGCGCCGTTCCGTTGAGCGACGCGACGCAGGTGTATTTGTCTTCCAACTTGAAATATAAAACCTCGTCGATCGAGATCATGCGGATGGTGTCCCCCACGCTGGCTGAAATCCAGCTGATCCGGCGCCCGGATGACGGAGCAAGGCGGCCCTGCAGCGCGGCGAACACGCTCGACAAGTCGGCACGCTGGCCGTCGGCGATGCGCTTCTTGATCCTCTCGATGGCGGTCGCCAAGCGTTCGCGTTTGACGGGCTTGAGCACATAATCGGCGGCGCCGCTGTCGAATGCTTCGCGCGCATACTGCTCGAAGGCGGTGATCAACACCACGTGGGTATGCTCGCCCGCCATGCGCGCCACTTCCATGCCGCTCACGCCAGGCATGCAGATGTCGAGAAAGGCGATGTCGGGTTTGAAGCGGCCGATCGCTTCCAGCGCCGCCAGGCCGTCCTCGCATTCGGCGACGATGTCCAGTTCGGGCCACAGCGACGCCAGGGTGGCGACCAGCTCCTGGCGTTGCGCGCCTTCGTCTTCCGCAACGATGGCAGTGAGCGCGGCAGGCAGCGCGGCGCTCATGGCGCCGGCCTGTCGACGACGATTTGGGCGCGCGTGCCGCCATCGGCGCGGCTGGCGATGCTCAAGCTGGCGGCGGCGCCGAACAGGTTGCGCAACTGGGCGCGGGCATTGGCCAGACCGAGGCCGTGGCGCGATTTTACCGTCTTCAAAGTCATGTTCAGCGCCATCCTGACCGCCATGCTCGGTAGCTTCTGGCTGGGACGCCTCGGCTTCATCGACCTGGCCGCGCTGTATGTCCCCGAAACTTATCTGGCGCCGCAAGTGGCCGGTGGGAAGGTGTTCGGCGTCGGCTTCGTGCTGTGCGGCTTGTGCCCCGGTACCGCCTGCGTCGCCGCCGCCAGCGGCCGAGGCGACGGGCTGGCGGTCATGGCCGGCCTGTTCGCCGGCATCCTGCTCACCGGCCTGGCCCTGCCGCGCTTTGAACGCTTTTATGGCGGCAGCAAATTCGGCGTATTCACGCTGCCCGAGGCGGCTGGCCTGCCGTATGGCGTCGTCGTCGCCGCTGTGGTGCTGGTGGCGCTGGGCTGCTTCGCGCTGATCGAACGCTGGGAGAATCGCCCTTGAACCTGAATCGACGCCTTGGCATCGGCGCACTGGCCTGTGGCCTCGCAGCGCCCCTGGCCGGCAATCCCTATCGGCCGCCGCGCGCCGGGTTCGATGTCGCGGCAGCCGCGCAGTTGATCATGACGGGCCGCGAACACGTCAAGGCTATAGAGCTGGCGGCCTGGATCCGCGACCGCAAGCCCGGTCTGCGCCTGATCGACGTGCGCGCGCCCGAGCAATTCGGTCTTGACGCGATACCGACGGCGGAGAACCTGCCGCTCGACGCGCTGCTGCGCACCAGCTTTGCGCCGCACGAGTGCATCGTGCTGTATTCGGAGCAGGGCGCGCATGCCGGACAGACCTGGACCTTGCTGCGCACGATGGGCATCTTGAACGCCTGGTTCATCGCCGGCGGATTGGCCGACTGGCACGACGAGGTCCTGGCGCCGGTGCTGGCGCGCGACGCCGACCCGGCCTTGGCGGAACTGAGCCGCTATTTTGGCGGTGTGCCGACGCTCGGCGAAGGCGTTGCGAGCGACATCAAGACCGCCAGATCGCGCAGGCGCGGATGTTGAACCCTTTTGATTTCGATGCGTTGCGCGCGCGTGAATTTTCGCGTCTCGACGCCCAATCGCTCGCCTACCTCGATTACGCGGCCGCCGCGCTGTACGGGCAGTCGCAGGTCGACGCCTATGCCGAACGGCTGGCGCGCACGGTCTACGGCAATCCCCATTCAGCCCACGCGCCATCGCAAGCGAGCACCGACGATGTGGCGCTTGCCAAGGCGGCCACGCTCGCCTTCTTCGATGCCGATCCCGCGCTGTACGAGGTCTGCCTGACCGCCAATACCAGCGCCGCACTCAAGCTGGTCGCCGAAAGCTATCCCTTCGATGCCGGCCGGCCGCTGGTGTTCAGCGCGGACAATCACAATTCGGTCACTGGCGCGCGCGAATTCGCCCGCGCCAAGGGGGCGCCCATCGTCACCCTTCCTCTCGACGGCGACTTGCGCCTCGACCGACCGGACCTCCGCATTGCGGCGGCCGCCGGCACGCACGGCGCCGGTTTGCTGGCGTTTCCCGCCCAATCCAATTTTTCAGGCGTCAAGCATGATCTCGAATTGATCGGGACTGCGCAGGCTCTCGGCTACGACGTGCTGCTCGATGCGGCGGCGGCCGGCGTCGCGGGCGGGCTCAGTCTGCGCGAGCACCCCGTCGAATTTCTCGCACTGGCCTTCTATAAACTGTTCGGCCTGCCGTCAGGGATGGGCGCACTGGTGGTCAAGCGATCGGCGCTGGCGCGCTCGAAGCGTCCGTGGTTCGCCGGCGCGGCCGAGCGGGCATTCGGCCTCGCCGGACAGGGTGCGGGCGCATGCCTCGATCGACTCGGTGCGCAATTCAGTATCGCCGCCTTTCAGGCATGCCTGGGCGCGGGCACGCCGGTCGGCGCGCTGCGTCTTTCCCTGGGTTTGCCGAGCAATGCTGCCGACGTCGAC
>JAQGNM010000586.1 GCA_028291845.1 Massilia sp.
GGAAAATCCTGCCTTAGTTCATCGACTACTTGCGCTTTTTGACCGGCGCTTTCGATCCCTGGGACTGAACTAAGGCTCGCAACTTTTTTAGGTATGCATTCTCCATTCTCAACTGGGCATTCTGCGCCAACAACTCCTCAACGCTAGGTTGGTCGCTGCTCTTGGATTCTGGTTTTGTAGTTGGTATGGTCATGCTTGCAGGTGTCGGATTTGGCATGAGCGCCGCTACGCCATCCTGGCGAAATTGACGCTCCCACTGGCGCAGGGTGTTATGCCCTTCAATTTTGAAGTGCAAAGTCACTTGTGCGTAAGAAAGGCGATTCTCCCACATGTGCCGTAAAGCCGACAGTTTGAACTCGGCATCGGCCGATTGGGCCGGTTCAACCAGATCAAATGTGCCGTGTGCCTTGTACCAGGCCACCCACCGCTGCAATACAGATTTCGATATTCCCACGCTCGATGCGAGGTCCCTGTAGACCGTGCCGCCACGTAGATAGCGCTTTACGGCGTCTAGTTTGACATCATTGCTGTGCTTCATAAAATCCCAAAAGTTGGTGTCCAACTTTTGGGATGCAGTTCAGGCGCCAGTCCCCCTCAATTCGCCAGCGCACCAGTACGCGACTCCGCCTGCGCAATCCGCCCGCCAGCCGGCACATCGTGGGTCAGCCACACGTTGCCGCCGATGACCGCGCCGCGGCCGATGGTGATGCGGCCGAGGATGGTGGCGCCGGCGTAGATCACCACGTCGTCCTCCACCACCGGATGGCGCGGCAAGCCTTTTTGCAGGTTGCCCTCGGAATCCATCGGGAAGCGCTTGGCGCCCAGCGTGACCGCCTGGTACAGGCGCACGCGCTCGCCGATGACGGCAGTCTCGCCGATGACGACGCCGGTGCCGTGGTCGATGAAAAAGCCGCTGCCTATCGTGGCGCCCGGATGGATGTCGATGCCGGTGGCGCCGTGCGCCAGCTCGGCGACGATGCGCGCCAGCAGCGGCAGCTCGAGCACGTACAGCTGGTGCGCCAGGCGGTAATGGATCATCGCCAGGATGCCCGGATAACACAGCAGCACTTCATCGACGCTGCGCGCGGCGGGATCGCCCTGGTAAGCGGCCAGCACGTCGCTGTCGAGCAGGGTGCGGATCGCCGGCAGCGATGCCGCGAAGGTGCGCACCGTTTCGAGCGCTGCGGCGTCGACCTCGCGGCCATGGCCGCCGCCGAGCGCCGCGTTGTACTTCAGCTCGCGCACCACCTGTTTCAGCAGGGCGTGCAACGCACCGTCGAGCGAGTGGGCGACGTGAAAATCTTCGCTCTCCTGGCGCAGCTCCGGCGGACCCAGGCGCATCGGGAACAGCACGCCCTTGAGCGTCTCGACGATGCTGGCGACGGCGTCGCGCGAGGGAAATTCACGGCCGCCCGGCGCGCTGACCCGGCTTTGCGTTTCGCGCCAGGCGTGGCGGGCCAGGCGCAGCGCGTCGGCGATGCCGCCGATATCGAAATTTGCCATACGATTTATCCTTTATTGTTGTTCAAATGGCGTCGAGGGCGCGGCGCAGATCGGCGCGCAAATCCTCGACGTGCTCGATACCGACCGACAGACGGATCAAGCCGTCGCCGATGCCCAGGCGAGCGCGCTGCCCGGCAGGAATCGAGGCGTGCGTCATCAAGGCCGGATGCTCGATCAGGCTTTCCACGCCGCCCAGGCTCTCGGCCAGGGCGAACACCTGGCAGCGCTCGAGAAAGCGGCGGGCGCCGGCCAGGTCGGTGTGCAGATCGATCGAGACGATGCCGCCGAAACTGTCCATCTGGCGCCGGGCCAGCGCATGCTGCGGGTGCGACGCCAGGCCGGGATAAAACACCTGTTTCACCTCCGGCTGGCGTTCCAGCCACTGCGCCAGTTCCAGCGCGCTGGCGCTGTGCCGTTCCATGCGGATGGCCAGCGTCTTGATGCCGCGCAGCGCCAGGAAACTGTCGAAGGGCCCGGCGATCGCGCCCACCGAATTTTGCAGGAAAGCCAGCTGCTCGCGCCACGGCGCCTGGTGCGCCTTGGCGCCGACGATGGCGATGCCGCCGATGATGTCCGAGTGCCCGTTCAGATACTTGGTCATCGAGTGCACGACAATGTCGAAACCGAACTCGAGAGGGCGCTGCACCAACGGGCTGGCGAAGGTGTTGTCGGCCACCGTGATGATGCCGCGCGGGCCGCAGATATCGGCGATCGCCGCCAGGTCAGCGAGCTTGAGCATCGGGTTGGTCGGGGTTTCCACCCACACCATCCTGGTCTCCGGGCGCAGCGCCGCCAGCAGGTTTTGCGGATCGGTCAGGTCGGCGTAAGTGAAATCGAGGCCGGCGCTGCGCCGGCGCACCCTTTCGAACAAGCGGAATGTGCCGCCGTACATGTCGTCGCCGGCCACCACGTGGCTGCCGGCGTCGAGCAGTTCCAGTACCGTCGAGATGGCCGCCAGGCCCGAGGCGAAGGCGAACGCCTGCGCTCCGCCCTCGAGGTCGGCCACGCAGCGCTCCAGCGCCCAGCGGGTGGGATTGTGGGAGCGCCCGTAATCGAGCCCCTGGTGCACGCCGGGGCTTTCCTGCACGTAGGTCGAGGTGGCGTAAATCGGCGGCATGATGGCGCCGGTCGACGGGTCGGGGGACTGGCCGGCGTGGATCACGCGGGTGGCCAGATGCTGCTTCATGGTGTCGTTCACGGTGTCGTTCACGCCAGGCTCCTGCGCAGGTGGTTGAGAAGATCGAAACGGGTGATCAGGCCGTAGAAGGTGGCGCCATCGGCCACCACGGCGGTCAGGCCGCGGTCGAGAGTAGCGCGCAGCGCTTGCATGCCGGCGCCGGGCGCCAGCGTTTCCAGGCGTGCCGTCATGGTCTCGCCGACGCTGCCGGCGAATTTGGCGGCGTCGTGCTCGACCTTCAGCAGCAGATCGGACTCGTCGATGATGCCGACCAGGCGGCGCTCTTCACCTTCTTCGATGACCGGCAGCTGCGCCAGGTCGGCCGCGCGCATGCGGTTGAAAGCGACCAGCAGCGAGTCCTGCGGCGACACGCTGATCACGTCACCGCTGTCGTAGCGGCGGCCGATCAGGTCGCGCAGGTCGCCCGTCGTGGGCCTGGACAGCAAGCCCTGGTCGAACATCCAGCCATCGTTGTAGACCTTCGACAGGTAGCGCGTGCCGGTGTCGCAGACGAAGGTCACCACCCTTTTCGGCGTGGTTTGCGCGCGGCAGTAGCGCAGCGCCGCGGCCAGCAGGGTGCCGGTCGACGATCCGCCGAGGATGCCTTCGGCGCGCAACAGGGCGCGCGCGGTGTCGAAACTCTCCTGGTCGCCGATCGTGTATGCCTGGCTGACGGCGGAAAGGTCGGCGATGGCCGGAATAAAATCCTCGCCGATGCCCTCCACCGCCCACGAGCCGGCGTCGCTGGAGATACGGCCGCTGTCGATGTATTCGGCCAGGATGGAACCCTTGGGATCGGCCAGCACGAATTGCACATGCGGCGCGACGCCGGCGAAAAAGCGGGTCAGGCCGGTCAGCGTGCCGGACGAGCCGACGCCGACCACGATGGCGTCGAGTTCGTGATGCATCTGCTCCCAGATTTCCGGGCCGGTGGTGGTTTCGTGGGCCAGCGGGTTGGCCGGATTGTTGAACTGATCGGCAAAGAATGCGCCGGGGATCTCGGCGGCCAGGCGCGCCGCGTAGTCCTGGTAATACGCCGGATGGCCCTTGCCGACGTCCGAGCGGGTGGTGCGCACCTCGGCGCCCAGCGCCTTTAAATGCAGTACCTTTTCGACCGACATTTTATCGGGCACCACCAGCAGCACCCGGTACCCTTTCAGGCGCCCGACCAGCGCCAGGCCCAGGCCGGTATTGCCGGCGGTGGCCTCGACGATGGTGCCGCCGGGCTGCAGGCGGCCGTCGCGTTCGGCGGCCTCGATGATCGACAGGCCGATGCGGTCCTTGATCGAGCCGCCGGGATTTTGCGATTCCAGTTTGAGGAACAATTGGCAAGGACCCGTATCCAGCCGGGTAAGCTGGACCAGGGGGGTGTTGCCGATCAGGTTAAACAGTGCGGGGGTAGGCATGGCGTTCTCCTGAAAAACAATGGCGGGATTGCCGCCTTCGTTCATAGGTGCGCATCGCGGGCGCCGCACCTGACCGTCGGCGGTCCTCCACGCTAGCACCGATTCAAGCGCACCGCCTTGGCGCACCGCCTTGGCGCACCGCCTTGGCGCGCCGCCTTGGCGCACCGCCTTGGCGCGCCGCCTTGGCGCGCCACATTGGCCGCGCCACCGATTCAGGCCGCCTGGTCCGATGCGATCAACAAGGCGCGGTCGACCACGTCGCGCGTCAGCTCGGGCGCAAATTGCTCGATGAAATGATAGGCGTAGGAGCGCAGATAGGCCCCGCGCCGCACCGCCAGCCGCGTCACATTCGGTGCGAACAGATGCGATGCCTCGACCGCGCGCAGTCCCTTGTCGCGGCCGTGGTCGAACGCCATCGACGCCACCAGCCCCACCCCCAGGCCAAGCGAGACGTACTGCTTGATGACGTCCGAATCCATCGCCGTCAGCACGATGTCGGGCGTGACGCCGACGTCGACGAACGCAGCGTCGATATGGCCGCGTCCGGTAAAACCGACGTCATAGGTAATCAAGGGATACAGCGCCAGGTCTTCCAGCCTGATCGGCGAATGGTTCAGCAGCGGATGGCCGTCCGGGACCACGATCAGGTGGCTCCAGCGGTAGCACGGGAACGACACCAGGTCCGGAAACTGCGACAGGCCCTCGGTGG